>CAZGRM010000014.1:0-32167 GCA_964528295.1 uncultured Lachnospiraceae bacterium | reverse complement strand
TGGTGGCGATGGCGATGTTCAGCGTGACCGAGGCGCTGCTGGATCAGGAGAACAGTTTTTTCCAATTGCATGAGCACGCCATGTACATTGGGGACCTCCGGGCATTTTTGGACTATGAGCCAAAAATACGGGAGGATGGCGGGGGAGCCGTCCCGGAGATGCCGGTGGAGGAGCTTCGGGTACAAAATCTGTCATTTTCTTATTTTGGCTCCGACCGGAAGGTGATCGACGATATCAGCTTTACCATCAAGGGCGGACAGACGGTGGCGATTGTGGGGCATAACGGGGCCGGAAAGAGCACGCTGGTCAAGCTGCTGACGCGCCTCTACGAGCCCGCCTCCGGTAATATTTATTTGAACGGCAGGGAGATCGGGGAGTATCAGCTGAGCGCTTACCGGGACTGCTTTTCCACCGTATTTCAGGATTTTAAGGTGTTTTCTCTTACGGTGGGGGAGAATATTCTGACCCGGCGCTCCGGGGAAGGCGACGGGCCGCTGGTTGCCGAATCCCTGCGGGAGAGCGGGATGCTGGATGCCGTTTCATCCTTTCCCTATGGTCCCGATACGATGATGACGAGGGAATTTGACGACGAGGGAGTTTCCCTTTCCGGGGGACAGGCCCAGAAAATCGCGTTATCCAGGCTGTACGCCAAGAACGCCCCCATTGCGATCCTGGATGAACCCTCCAGCGCCCTGGATCCCATCGCCGAATATGAGCTGTTTGAAAATATGAAGCGGGTCTGTGAGGGGAGGACTGTCATTTTCATCTCCCACCGGCTTTCCAGCGCGATTTCAGCGGATGTCATTTTCATGATGGAGCATGGGAGGATTATTGAGCGGGGCAATCATGAAAGCTTGATGCGGCAAAATGGAAAATATGCGGAAATGTTCAGAAAGCAGGCGGAAAAATATGAGTAGAGGAAAAGAAAATGCCGGGGAGAAGATTTCTCTTTTTGCGGGGATAAAAAACGCAGCATATCTGTTGGGCTATGCGCGCCGCCATGTGCCGGCTTTGTTTTATACGAATATTTTGACCGGTATTTTATGGGGATACCTGAATGTGGCGTCCTCCGTGCTGGTGATTAAAGTCGTATTTGACATGATAGGGGAAGGACGGCCCTTTATCGACGTATGTAAATTCCTTTTGATGATGAGCATGATTTTGCTGCCGGTTCTTGGGGTTATTTATTTCTGCGATAAAAGGCTGTGGCCCGCGTTGAAACTAAAATTGGGGAAAGACCTTCACGGGGAGCTGTTTTCAAAGGCGAGACAGGTGGACCTTCGCTGCTATGATGACGCCAGCTTTTATACAAGCTTCATCTGGACTGTCCGGGAGGCGGAGGACCATGTCTACAGGGCCGTAAACAATATGGGAACCGCGCTGCTTTCTGCCCTGGCGTGCCTTGGCGTTGTGGGGATTATGCTGGAGATCGATCCCATCATTCTGGTAATTGCCATAGTCTCCATGGTTCTTAAATTTCTGTTCAGACTGCTGAAAACCAGGCTTGAGTTTCTCCGGGAGCAGCGTTTGATGCCCCTGGTTAAAAAATACGAGTATATAAGCCGGGTTTTTTATATGCCGGACTATGCGAAGGAGCTGAGAATGAGCAGGATTGACCGCCTGCTCATGGAGGAATTTGACGATTGCGTATCAAAGATGGACACAGTATACAGCGGACTGCGGTTTCGTCTGACCGCCTTAGAGATCGTCGAGCAGGTCTGCAATGTGTTTTTGACGAATGGGTTCCTCATTTTTGTCCTGGTGTATAAGATCCTCATTGTAAGGTCCGTCTCGGTCGGCGACTTATCGGTATCCATCGCCGCGGTCGGGAAATTGAATTCCATGTACAATAGCCTGCTGGAGGCCCTTTCTCAGTTGATACAGAGCGGAATGTTTGCCGATAAGCTGCGGACATTCCTTGCCGAGGAGCAGAGGATCACCTCGCCGAAGGACCCTGCGGCGCTGCCGGCCTCGTCCGGCGACATTGAATTTTGCGATGTGTCCTTTCGGTATGATGGCGGTCCCTGGGTGCTGCGGCATATCAATATGAAAATCAAAGCCCGGACCAAGGCGGCCATTGTGGGGTATAATGGCGCGGGGAAATCCACCCTCGTGAAGCTGCTGATGCGTTTATATGATCCCACCGAGGGCGAAATCCGGCTGAACGGCAAAAATATCAAGGACTATGACGCGGAGGAATACCGCCATTCCTTTGGCACCCTGTTTCAGGATTTTCAGATCTATGCCGCCGATTTGGGAGAAAACGTGAAAATGGGGTTGGTGGACGAGGGGGATGAGGCGGCGATAAAGGAGGCGCTTTTGACAGCGGGAATCGCTGAGAACTTTTGCGACATTTCTGTCCCCCTGCTTCGGGAGTATGATAAAAACGGCCGGTCGGTATCCGGCGGAGAAGCCCAGAAGATCGCGATAGCCAGGGCCTTCTTAAAGAATCCCCACACCTATATCCTGGATGAGCCCTCCAGCGCGCTGGATCCCATCTCGGAATACAATCTGAACCGGACCCTGTTTGAGCTGTCCCGGGACAAAACGGTCATTTTCATCTCGCACCGCCTGTCCACAACCCGCATGGCGGAACAAATCTATATGATGGAGCGGGGCAGAGTCATTGAGGAGGGAACCCACGAGGAGCTGCTGGCTGGGGGCGGCAGGTATGCGGAAATGTTTGAGAAGCAGGCGGAGAAGTATCAGTGCGGTTCCTTCTGATGCTCCTCCCGGTAAGCGCTGGGCGTCATCCCTGTCTTTTTCTTAAAGCAGGAGCTGAAATAATACTGATTGGAGTAGCCCACCTGGGTGCTGATGACCTTCAGGGAGAGGGTGGTGTTCAGCAGGAGATGGCAGGCGGCTTCGATGCGGGTATCCGTCAGGAAGGTGCTGATATTCTGGTTTCTGCACTGCTTGAAGAGGGTGCTCAGGTAGGCTGGTGAGATCTGGAGGCTCTCGGCGATCTCGTTGAGGCACAGGCTGCTGTTCTCATAATTGCTTTGGATGTACTTGACGGCAGCCTCGCATAAGCTTTCATGGTACTTAACCATGGAATCCTGGAGCCGTCCGCGGATATCATGGCAGACGGACAGGAGCCAGTCGGAAATCCGGTCGATGGTCTTGAACTGATCCGGATTAGAAAAGATGGATGTGAGCTCCCGCTCAAAATCGGGAGTCATAATATTCAGCTCATAGGCAAATTTCAAAAGACGGGCCACCACGGAATATAGGCGGGAGTATACCACGATCCGGGAATCACAGCTGCCGGGGAAGGAGTGGATGAAGTCATCGATCCACTGGGAGATTCCGTCCGAATCGTTCCGGCAGATGCGCTGCACCAGCTCTTCCTCCGGGACATCCTTTCCCAGCAGAATCTCACTTCCGTACCGGGAGATGGAGCCGGCCTCCAGAAAGTGCTGCTCAGGGAAGAAAAACCGGTATTCCAGGGCCTTCAGAGCGTCAGAATAGGAGGAAGTCAGCTCCCACACACTGCCTGTGATGCTCCCAAGGCCGATGACTAAATCAAAACGGCCGGAAAAAAGATCCACCGCCTTCTGGAAGGAGGTCAGAATCATCTTTTTAAATTCCTTTTTGGAGGAGGTATTTTCTCCCAAAACACAGATAAAGCCGGTCAGATCCTTTAGCAGGTAATGCATGGAAAAGGAGGCGCTGACCATTCGGATACAGTTCTCCAGATTCATGAACCGGACACAGTATTCCTCGATTCCCAGCCGCTGCTTTAGCATATCGGAGTCCTCCGCCGAGACATGAAGGACCGTATAGTAGCGATAGTTCATTTTCAGATCCAGATAATCGGCATACAGCTCCAGGGTGAGGACAGATTCCCGGCCGCCCTGTTGGATCAGGGAGCGGAAAAATTGCTCCTCCATGGCGGGGCGGCTTTTTTTGAGGATTTCCAGGTTTTTTGCCTCCTGGGAAATCTCATTCAGAGCCTTTCTCAGGATGTGGGTGAGGTACTCATAATTCAGCGGTTTCTCAATGTAATCGAAGGCTCCGAGACGCACGGCCGTTTTTGCGTACTCAAACTCATCGTAAGCGCTGATCAGAATCACTTTGATGGCGGGATTGGCCTCGATCGCTTTTTCCGACAGCTCCAGGCCGCCCATGCCGGGCATGGAGATATCGGAGACCAGGATGTCCACCGGATGCTGCCGCATATATTCCCAGGCGGAGCCGCCGTCATAGACCGCATGGACAGAGGAGATTCCCAAATCCTCCCAGGCTACGGAATGCTGAATCCCCTCCACACAGATGTAATTGTCGTCTACCAGTAATACATGTATATTCATACTTCCAATCTTCCTTTCTGAGGTATTTTTCCGATCTGCCCGGGCTCAGGGCAGAATCTGCTGAAATTCAATTTTTACGGAAGTGCCCTTTTGGTACTCGCTGTCTATCTCGATAAAACCGTGTCCGAAGAGGGCACTGGAGATCCGGGCGTTGACATTGCAGATGCCGAAGTGGCGGCTGGTGTCCACGATGCGGGATTTCAGGGCTTCCCGCAGCTCCTCCAGCTTTTCCGGAGGGATGCCGCTGCCGTTGTCCCGGATAAAAATCAGGATGGTGTCGTCCCCGTAGCGGATCTCGATGTGGATGCGCAGCTTCCGGCTGCTCCCCTGCATGCCGTGGAGGATGCTGTTTTCGATAAAGGGCTGGAGCGTGAATTTGCAGATCATGAAATTCTCAATCTCCTCATCCATATCCACCTCCCAGGTGAAATTGCCGCCCCGGCAGATGGACTCCAGTTCCATGTAAAGATGGGCGATCTCCAGCTCGTCCCGTATGGTGATCAGCTCATTGGACTTGCGCAGAGTCATGCGGTAAAAGCGGGTCAGATCCATGATCAGCTTGTTGGCCAGCTCCGGCCGTCCCATGCTGTTGCAGGCGATGATGGAGTCCAGGATATTGTAGAGAAAATGAGGATTGATGAGGGACTGGAGCAGCTGGTATTTCAGGGATTCCTCCTGAGCCTTCAGTGCGGTGATGGAATCAATATTTTCACGGAGCGTCTCCATCATCTGATTGTAGGTGGCGGCCAGCTTGTCCACCTCGTCGTAATCCTTTTCCGGCTTTTCCTTCACATATGAAATAAAGGAACCCCGGAACTGGTTTTCCTCAAAGCTTACCTGCTCCGCGGAGCTGGACAGCAGAGTAATCCGCCTGGTGAAGCTTTTGGTCAGCAGGATGACGAAGCCGGCGGAAAAGGGAATGATCAGGGCCAGTACCAGCAAAAAGCTCTGTATATAGGAGGCGGTGTTGGCTTTCAGGTAGTCCTTGGATACCCTGGTAACATAGGTCCAGCCGTTGCTGAGGCTGTTGGTATAATAGAGGGCGCCATCCCGGGAAAAGAAATCGGCGGTCAGAAGCTCCGGATCATCGGCAAAGAGCTGACTGACGCTGTCCCTTGTCTCCTCCGTTCCGGAGAAGGTGACCATCTGAAGCTTATCCCCCAACAGATATCCGGTTACCTCCGTGTCCGTGTAGGAGGAGGCCAGAAGATCGGAGAATTCATTGGCGTCGATGCTAATGAAAAAAACGTACTGCAGGGAATCGTCCAGCCCGTTGCGCAGCATATGGATGCAGTTGATGGCGTCGAAGCTTTCATAGCGCTTGTTCAGCATAAAGGGGTAGGACTGGTTTGCGACAAAGGCCCAGGTGGAGTCCGCATTGTTCTGCTTCAGCGTTTCCTCGGAGAGCTGAAAATCCGTCAGGCGATCCAGACCGTAAAACATCAGCCCCTCATTGGAAAAGATCAGATTGGAATCCAGGAAGACGCAGATGTGTCTGAAATTAAAGGCGGATACCAGTGTCTGCACATTGGTTCGGAGGGTGGAAAAAGTATTGAGCTGCTCCGTAGAGATGGAGCTTCCTTTTTTCGGGTAGGTATACATATAGGAACGAAGGGTGGAGGCCACCTGCTCCATCTGGGTGAAGCGGGATTCGATCTGGGAGACCAGCTGCTGGTTGGTCAGGGAGGTGGCGTTGATCACCTTGTCATAGATCGTGTTGGTATTGATTTTGTAAAAGATGACGCTGATCAGAATCAGGGGCAGGATGGTGGCGGTCAGGAAGGCCAGGGTGAGCTTCCGGGGGAAGCTGTTCCGAATCAAGTAATGGGACAGCCAGACCGTGTTGGACTTGATTTTTTTATACACAATGTCAATCCTCCTTTAGGGAAAAGACGGGATGAACGGGTGAAATCTCTATTATATTAAAGCAAGGCAGGAGAAAATACAACAAAATATCGAAAAATGAAAAATATTATAAAGGGTTTGAAAAATAATATATTTTAAAAATCCTGCTTTTTTTGTATCCTTAATTCATCAAAAAAAGCGCAGGGCGCAAGAATAAGGAGGAAGACGCAATGAAGAAAAAAATGATCGGCGCCGCGGTGGCGGCCTGCATGGTGTGCGGGGCATTTGTTCCGGTACAGGCGGAGGAGGAATACGACCTGACGGTATATTCCATTGAGACGACGGATCCGGACTTTGACACCTGGCTGGCCGCGGCGGAGGAGGCCACGGGGCTGAATATTAATGTGGTGGCGGCGCCCACGGATACGGACACCCGCCAGCAGAAGATCACCACGATTCTCTCTACCGGAGATACTTCTGTGGACGTGATCCAGATCAACGATGAGATGTCCACTGCCTTCAAAAACACCGGATGGCTGGAGGGCCTGAACGACACGGTGATGACGGAGGACATTCTCGACAATTTTGCCACCGGCTACATTGAGGATATGATTACCTCAGTGGACGGAGAGATTGTGGGAGTGCCGGGCTACTGCGGCTATCTCTCCATGTGGGTGAACCAGGAGATCATGGACGAGGTGGGGATCGAGTCCATCGATACTCTGGAGGATTTCAAAACCTTCCTGGCGGCGGCCTCGGAAAAGGAGGGCCGGTACGGCTACGGCGGCTCCTGGGAGAAGACCTACGTGTTTAATGAGATCGCCCAGTTCGTCAACATGTTCGGCGGAGATTACTATGACTGGTCCAACGAGGGCAACCGGGCGGCCCTGGAGTTTATGAAGGAGATGGTGGACAATGGCTGGACCTCCCTGGATCAGCTGGCGGACAAGTATGAGCAGATGAATCAGAAGTTTATCGATGGCGACTATGCCGTGGTCTTCTACTGGGGTACCGGTTCCGAGTATGCGGACGCGGGTATGAAGGGAGATGACAAGATCCATATGTATCAGGTGCCCACCTTTGAGAAGGGCAGTATCTTTACCGATTCCTGGAGCTATGTGCTGAACAGCGCTTCTCAGAATAAGGAGGCTGCCTATACCTTCCTGAAATGGATTGCCAGCGAGGACGGAGAGGCTGCCATTTACAGCTGCTTTGACCGTTATCCGGCCAGAAGCGATGTGGCCAAGAATGTGGTGCCGGAGGACAACGATGTGAAGGAGATGTATGCCGCCTACGCCAGTGAGCTGGAGGTACACGGACGTCCCATGCTGCCCCAGACCATGGAGTTTATCTCTGAGATGGGTACGCTGTTCCAGCAGTATGTGCAGGATGAGATCACCATCGATCAGTTCTGTGAGCAGGCACAGGAGGCTGTGGAGGCAAACCAGTAAAAACGGATTCGGAATTTTAGAAAGGGGCTGCTGCGGAAACTGACATGCGGCGGCCCTTTTTGCGGGAAAAAACGCATATACAGCGGGGAATGGAGGGAAAAAATGGAAGCAAAGAGACAGAAGCTTTGGATTGCCTGGGTGATGATACTGCCGGTGGTTTTGATCCGGGGCTTTACCACAATTTATCCGTTTTTCAGTACATTGAGGAACAGCTTTCATGATATCAGGGTTCTGAGAGGAATCAATGAATTTGCGGGACTGGACAATTATATCAAGGCCTTCAGTGACAAAAAGGTGGTGACATCCATCGAATTTACCGTAATCTTTGTGGTGGCCTCCATGCTCGGACATGTGGTCTTCGGCGTGGGGCTTGCCCTGATCCTGAATATGAAAACAAGGATGCGGCGGTTCTTGCGGACCATCGTGCTGATTCCCTGGGCGATGCCTACCGTAGTGATTGGAATGGCGGCCAAGTGGGCCTTTAATGACAAATACGGATTGATTAACGATCTGATCCGCCGGTTCGCGGAAAACTTTTCTCTCAGCTGGCTGATCAATACGGACACGGCAAGGATAGCGGTTATCCTGGTGGATTTGTGGAAGGATCTGCCCTATTTCGCGATTCTGGTGCTCTCCGGGATGCAATTTATCTCGGGGGATATCTACGAGGCGGCCCGGGTAGACGGCGCCACCAGAGTACAGAGCTTTTTCCGCATTACTCTGCCTCTGATTCTGAAAAATGTGGTGACCTTGTGTATCCCCTTTACTATGTGGCGGCTGACTATGTTTGATCTGGTGTATGCCATGACCTCAGGCGGTCCCGGGGAGGATACGGCGCTGATCGCCTACCGGATCACCACGGAGGCCTTCACAAACCTGAATATCGGGTATGCGGCGGCCCTGGCTATGATGCTGTTCCTGGTGATGATTCTGTTCAGCGCGCTGAATATGAAGCTGGTCAGCAGGATGGAAAATTAGAAAGGAGGAGGTTCTGTGAAGAAAGAATTTGTTTTTCATAAGGTAGCCGGCGCCATTCTGAAGGGGATTCTGATTTTTGCCGTGTCATTTATTATCCTCTTCCCGCTGTATTGGATTTTTATTTCTTCCATCACGCCCTCGGCGGAGCTGTTTAAATCACCCATCGATTATCTGCCGGATCATCCCACACTGGAGAACTATAAATATCTGATTGAGAATGTGGGGCTGGTGGAAAAGATCGGGAATACAGCGCTGATCGTAGGCTTGACGATTGTGATCAGCACGATTCTGTGCGTGCTGGCGGCCTATGGCTTTTCCAGATTCCGGTCAAGGGGCGTCTCACTGGCCTTTGGTTTTATCCTGGCCTCCATGCTGATACCTGATATCGTGCTGGCCCGTCCCCTGTACACCTTCATGCAGTCGGTGAAACTGTATGATACCTATCCGGGATTGATTATTCTGTATATCAGCGCGGTGATTCCCTTTACGGTTCTGATTCTGAGAAATTTTGTGGGAGAAATACCGGAGGTGCTGGAGGAGGCGGCGGCCATCGATGGAGCCACCTTCATCCAGAGAATCTTTTATGTGGTGATCCCCCTGATGAAGCCGGCCATCGCCACCGTATGCATCATCAACTTCATCACCTGCCTGAACAACTTTTTCACACCGCTGTTTTTTGCCAACAATATCCAGGTACTGTCCGTCTCCATCGTACAGCTTCCTCTGAGGGACAATATGTATGCCGTGCCCTGGGATCTGGTCAGCGCCATGGGCTGGATTATCCTGCTGCCCATCATTATCTTTGTGGCTGTCTTTGAGAAACAGATCATGGAGGGAATCATGGCCGGAGGCGTGAAGGCGTAAAAATGCGTATAATAGGCGGCGCGAAAGGCGAAAATGGAGTGGAAAAAAGAAATCAGGTGTTATATAGTGGATATAGCGCATGCTGGAAAGGAGAGAGTGATGAACAGCTTTATAAACAGTATGGACACCCTGATGTTCCAGAAGAAGGGGCAGAGCAGGGCGATTAATCAGGAAAATCCCAGGGGAGAGAAGGGGAAGGGCGGCATGGCCGCCAGCGATCTGGGGCCCGGAAGGAAGGGAGCGCCCTGCATCCGGGGGATACAGCCGGGGGAGACCAGGGAGCTGGCGAACATTCAGGGCTGCGGGGTGATTCAGCACATCTGGATCACGGTGACGGACCGGACGGAGAAGGACTATTTTGTGCTGCGGGATCTGGTGCTGCGGATGTACTGGGATGAGGAGGAGACCCCGTCGGTGGAGAGTCCCCTGGGGGATTTCTTCTGCTGCGGCTTCGCCCGGGACTGCGTGGTGAACTCCATCCCCATTGTGGTGAATCCCGCCAGAGGCTTCAACTGTTATTTTCCCATGCCCTTCCGGAAAGGCGCCAGGATCACCATTGAAAATCAGCATGAGGCGGAGATTCCGGCCTTCTTCTACCAGGTGGACTACACCCTGTATGAGGAGCTGCCGGGGGAGGTGGCCTACTTCCACGCCCAGTGGCGCCGCCAGAGGATGACGGAGCTGAAAAAGGATTACGTCATCCTGGACGGCGTCCGGGGGAAGGGCCATTATGTGGGGACCTACATGGCGCTGGCCACCCTGGAGCGGTACTGGTGGGGAGAGGGAGAGCTGAAGGTGTATCTGGACGGGGATGAGGAATATCCCACCATCTGCGGCACCGGGACGGAGGACTACTTCGGCGGCTCCTGGAGCTTCGCCTCCGTGGAGAATGGGGTGACCCTGGAGCACACCTACAGCACACCCTTCCTGGGCTATCCCTATTTTTCCCGGGAGGATTCCTCGGTGTTCAATCCCTATCACATGAACGACAAGCCCACGGAGCGGGGCTTCTACCGGTGGCACATCATGGATCCGATCCTGTTTGAGCGGGACATTAAGGTGACGATCCAGCAGATCGGCGTGTGCCACAAGGGACTGTTTGAGCGCCAGGACGACGTGTCCAGCGTGGCCTATTGGTACCAGTCTCTGCCCCATCAGCCCTTCCCGCCCCTGCCCCCGAAGGAGCAGCGCTGGCCCAGATAAAAGGAAAACACTCAGGACAGGTCTGTGCGTTTGGCACAGGCCTGTTTTGACAGCCGCGGCTGCACGGTTTTCGGTTTATCATCGAGAAAAAGGAGTGTAGTTATGCGCTATTTAAGAGAAGTATTACGAAAAAACAGGGCCACTGTGTCCGCCTATCTCGCCATAGGCGTCCTTGGCTCTTTTCTGGCCAACTATAAGGCCAACTATTTCCAAAGGGTGATCGACGGACTGGCGGAGGGCACCCAGATGCTCCCCGGCATCCTGTTTTACGGGCTCCTTGGCCCGGCTGTGGTTTAAGACTCCGGAGCTGATCCTCCTTGACGAGGTCACCTCCGCCATGGACAACCTGACCGGGGAGGCGGTCATGAAGGAGGTCCTGGACCGCTTCCCCACCCAGACCATCATCGCCGTGGCCCACCGCCTCACCTCCGTCACCGGCTTCGACCGGATCCTGGTGTTCCGCCGGGGAAGCATCGTGGGGGAGGGGACCTTCGGGGAGCTGATGAGGGGGAATGCCTATTTCAGAAGCCTGTACCGGGCTGACGAGGAGAAAGCCTGAAAAGGAGAGATACCGGTAGCACAGCGATACCGCCGACAAAAACAGATATCAGCCATGTCCGAAAAAATGAAAGTGAAGTAAAAAAGCCCACCGGGCCGCATTTCTTCCGGCAGATTCTTTGCCGGTCGGACCGCCGCCCGGTGGGATGGAGTGTGCCTGAACATTTGTTCCCGCAATTCCCACTTTAATTTTAAACCACAGCCTCGATTAAGACACGATCTCCCACTTGTAGCTCCGTCACGCCTCTTTTCTTTTTCTGGTTGAAATTATAGCTAAGCATATATCCCTTTTTTAGATGAAAGTAGTCCAGATAATCAGACAGCTGCTTTTCACCTCGGCGGAGGTAGGAAGCCCCGTGCCATATCTTTAATTCAATAATGAACCGTTCGCCCAGATAATCAACCACCACATCCATGCGCCGCGCGTTACGTGTCTCCGATTCAATATAATAGTTTCCGGTCCCATTAATAATCGGGCGAAGGTAAAGCAGAAAACGTCTGCGGCCCGGCGGCTCCAAAAATTTCACTGCCCTGCGCTTCGCTTGTAACTAAAAAATAATTATATAATCGGGTTTCGAAGATTCTGTTTGCTATCGTGAGGGTCCCCGAATCATTCTTCACAAAGCCAAACATGGTAGCCACATCCACTGCGGAATCATCAGGATTGTAGACAATTTTCCTGCCGCCAAATAAGATATCATAAATTGTCTTTTGAAGATCGGGATAGTCATTTAATCTGCCGATCAGAGATTCAAACAGCGTGTTTTTTTCCGATAAGAGGAGTCTTACTGCTTCTAAAAATGCCAGGGGTGTCCATGCCGCTGTCTTACTGGGAAATGCTTCGCTGCCTGCCACCTTTTCGTCAAGCAGCTTGCAGAGGCGGGACACAAGATAGGGATAACCGGCTGTGTAATCCCAAAGCAGCCCAGCGATTTCACCGATATTCATTCCTGTGTGAGTGTCCGCCTCATATTCACGCAGCATTCCAGCGATTTCCTCCGCGGAGAAACTCATTACCACATCAAAATCAGCGGCGATGTTCCAGGGGCTGTTTGTTTTATGATCATCTTCCGGGCGAATTTTTCTCTTGATATTTTTTACATCGTATACACCGGCCAGAATCACGGACTGAAATGTGGGAAGCTTGTCGCGACGGATATAATATCCCCTTAGCTGGGCGAGAAAATCCAGAAAAACCTGATTATTGGTCGCACTGTCGATCTCATCTATCATCAGTACGATGGGTTTATCCGCCGCGCCGCAGATGGAGCCGAGATGCCAAAAGAGCTCAACCAGGTCCATTTCTTCTCTGCTTTCCACAAGAGCCATTCTCAGTATTTCAATTTTCTGCTTCATTTGCTCCGGGAGCGGATGGCGGTTTTCCTCAATGGTGGAGAGGAAGGCCCTTGCGAAGGCAAGGGAAAATGTATTCTCATTGCGGAATTTTGCGCTGCTCATCTGATATTGAAAGTCCAGGCTAACTACGTAATACTCGGGCCGGAGAAATTTTTCCAAAGCTCCCAGTGTCGTTGTCTTACCGTATTGTCTGGCGCGGTTTATGGTAAAATACTGGCCTGCGTCAACCATTTTTTTGATCTGTCTGACTTTTGGGGAAATATCCACCATATAGTGAAGGCCCGGCTTACAGTCTCCTGTCACATTAAATACTTTTCTCAAAATTTGTCACGCTCCCCTCCGGTATATAGATGCCAAAAGTGTTCCACAAGCTGATATTATAAAAAAAGCCTACCATAAAGAAATCTGACAGTCAAGGATTCCAAAAGAAATTCCGCAGGAAGCAGTGGCCGCCGGTTACCTTTTCACGGATCAGGAACGCGCACTGGCCGCACGTTCCGTAAGAACATGATTCAGGCGCTTGGCCGGGCATTTGCGGCGGAGGCCCGGCCGAACAGGTGAATGGAACGAAAAGGCATTTACAGATTCTGATAATACCTGGCCTGGGCGTTCCAGAGCTTCGCGTAGGCGCCGGAGGCATCCTGCAGCAGTGCCTGGTGGGAGCCCTGCTGTACGATGGTTCCTTGGCGCATCACCAGGATCCGGTCGCACATGCGGCAGGAGGAGAGGCGGTGACTGATGGAGAGCACCGTTTTACCCTGGGTGATGGAGCGGAAGTTTTGATATATCTCGTACTCCGCATAGGGATCCAGGGCGGCGGTGGGTTCATCTAGGATCAGGATGGGGCTGTCCTTGTAGATGGCTCTGGCGATGGCGGCCTTCTGGGCCTCCCCGCCGGACAGGTCTGTTCCCTCCTCCTCAAAATCGTGGAAGAGGTAGTGACGGATTCCCTTCTCCAGCCGCCGCACCCTGCTGCCAAGCCCAACCATTTCCAGGGCGGCCAGTACCTTTTCCTCCTCATATTCCCGGCTGGCCGCCACATTTTCGGCCAGGGGGAGGGCAAAGAGGGAAAAATCCTGGAATACGGCGGAGACGCAGGCGATGTAATCGGAATGGGGATAGCTCCAGATATCTCGGCCGTTCAGCAGGATCCGTCCCTCGGTGGGCCGGTACAGCCGGCAGAGCAGCTTCACCAGGGTGGTTTTCCCGGAGCCGTTTTCCCCCACGAGAGCCAGCCGTTCCCCGGCCCGTATCTCCAGATTCAGATGATCCAATACCAAAGCCTCCCCCTCGGGATACCGGAAGCTGACATTTTCAAAGCGAATGCTTTCCGGTGTGAGGCCCGTCTTTCCTTCGGCAGGCTCCTGGGGCATGGCTTGGCGGCTGTCCCACTCCTCCGGCAGATCCATATATTCGAAGTACCGCAGCATATGCTCATTGTTATTTCGCAGGTCCGTTGTGATCTGTGAGATCTCTGACAGGGCGTTGATGAGGGTGGTGACCGCCCCGTATAGCAGCAGAATACTCCCGTATCCGATATTTCCCCGGAGAGCCTGCTTTCCGATCAGAAGATACACCGCCAGTCCGCAGACACAGGAGCATACCAGCCGGGTCCCGTCGTACCGGTTCACCGCCCGGAGCTCCTTTTCCTTTCCCTTTGCGAAGTGCTCATAACATTTTTCCTGGCATTCCCGGATAATAAGAGCTTCCTGGCCGTAGATTCTGGCATCCATCGCCCCGTGCTCATCGGACAGATATTTCATGGTGTAGAAATCGCCGTACCGGATGTATTTGGCCCCGTTCTGAAATACCTCAAAAGCCGCGTCAAATCGTTTTCCCGTCATTTTACAGGACAAAAAGGAACACAGGATCACCAGACCGGCGAGGCAGAGCAGCAGCTCTGACGCGTCCCTGCGTCCGGCCCTTTTTACCATTTCCCGAATACAGGGAAATGAGACGGCGAGGGAGAGGAGAACCGCCATGGAGCTGGTAAAAAGTACGTCCATGTCCCAATAGAGGCTGGCCATCCCCGCACCGGACAGCCCGATGCTTCCTGATACCTGATCCCTCAACGCCCGCGTGCCGCGCCTTTCCAGAAGCTGGTAGGGCAGCCGGTGGGACTTTTCCGTGAGCCGTATCTCATGGGTACAGAACAGGCAGCTGTAGCCTACGGCGATCTTCCCATCCTCCCAGTCCTTCCACAGGGTTAGGACAAATAACAGCCCGGTCCCAAGGAGGCAGAGCGGCAGCAGGACGCGCCTGTCCTGCCCTGCGGTCAGTTCATCCAGAATAAGGGCGGACAGGGCCGTGGTGAGCACCGGAATGGCCGGGCTCAGAAGGCCTCTGACGTAGATATGATTCATTTGTCCCGGCAACATCTGGTCAAATTCCTTCAGCCCTCTCACAATGAGGGCCTGGTCCTGTCTCATGGTTCTTCCGTTTTTCTTCATGAGAAATCCGCCTCCTCTCTGTCATTTTGCTCCGTATCCCGGGAAAGACGCTCGCCGGATCGCCTCGCTTCGAAGCGGCCGGACCGCAAGGAGGCGCCTGGCTGTGTCCGGGAGAGAGCGTCCTGGCGCAGAGCGGCCAGGGCGCCGGAGGTAACGGGCTCCTGTTCATAATATCTGCCCTGTACTCGGAACATATCCGCATACCTTCCGTTCAGAGCCATCAGCTCCTCATGGGTGCCTTCTTCCAGGATTTCGCCCCCTTCCAGAAAGAGGATTTTTTCACAAAAACGGGTGGAGGCCAGGCGGTGGGAGACGAAGAAGGCGGTCCGGCCCTTGGTCAGCCGGTGGTATTTTTCGTAAATATCACGCTCCGACAGGGGATCCAAGGCGGCGGTGGGTTCGTCCAGGAGAAGGACCGGGGCGGACTTGTACAGAGCCCGGGCCAGGAGCAGCCTCTGTGCCTGGCCACCGGATAATTCCACTCCATTTTCCGATACATCTTTTACCAGCAGAGTATTCTCCTTTTGGGGCAGCGCCGCCACCATTTCCGAAAGCCCTGCCAGGCGGACGCGGCTTTGCAGCCGTTCCTGATCCACCTTTTCGCCCATCGTGATATTTTCCAGGATGCTGACCGGCAGCAGCCGGGAGCTCTGGAACACGGCGGAAAACAGAGAATAGGAATCCTTTTTTCGGACATGCCGAAGGTCGGCGCCGTTTACCAGGACCGTACCCTGGTCGGGGGTCAGCATACCGCAGAGCAGCTTGATTAAGGTGGATTTTCCGGCGCCGTTCACCCCCACGATCGCCACCCTCTCGCCGGGGGCCGCGCGGAGGCTCATGTTTCGAATGGCAGGAAACGGTTTGTCCCCCTCCGCTGACGCCGCGGAGTAGGAAAAGGATACCTGGCGAAGTTCAAGGGACACCGCCGGCTCAGGCTCCTTTCCGGACGGGCGGCGGTCCTGTTTTTCCGCGAAGGATTCCTCCGGCAGCGTCAGAAATTCATAAAAATCCCGGGCATAGTGTTCCGCCTCCCGAAAGCCGGAGATGGCCTCCGAGAGACTGGAAAGCCACAGACCTACCCCGGCAATTGCGGCAAAGTAGAATGAAAAATCTCCCGCCGACAGCTCTGAAGCTATATAACGGCGGATCAAAAAGAGATACGCGGCGCTGTCCCGCACCAGAATCATGACCGCTCCGGCGGCCAGATGGGAAAATTGCCACCTCTGCGCCGCGGCTTCCACCCGGCGCTTTTCCCACAGCACCTCCCGGGTGATTTCACTTAGCAGGGGCGCCATGGAATAAAGGCGGATGTCCGTACCCTCCCGCATTCCCTTTGTGCCGTAGGCGATGTAATTAAGCCGCCGGTTCGCCCGGGCCTGCTCCTCCTTCAAGGCCTGTTTCTTTCCCTCCGCCCTCAGTCCCCAGGCAAGCTGGAAGAAAAAGAGGAGGAGAAGCAGGGCAAGGATCAGAGGATGCAGCTGCCCCACCACCGCGCAGCAGACCGCCAGCCCGGCAGCGGCTTCCAGCAGGGCCGCCGCCTTTCCCAGCAGCTCCACCACTCCTTGATTGGGGCTTGATATGGCCTGCCTTGCCTTTTCCATCTGGATTTTTCCCTAGCCGGAGAGAAAGACGCGGTAATCCATATGAATGGTTTTCTGTTCCCACAGGACGGTGAGCCTCCGGTACAGAAAGGTCTGGGAGCATTTGGAGATTTCATTGTGGAGAAGCAGATTCAAAAGAGACACTGCGGTCAAGCCAAGACCGGCCGCGGTTGTCCGGAGCATGAGGGCCCGCGGATCGTGCTGTATCGCGTCCAGCACGATTTTGGGCAGCAGGATCAAAAGAAAGGCCTGGGATACCTGGGAGAGGCAGGCAAAAAAGGGCAGCAAGACACTATACCATCGATAATGGCGCATTTCAGAAAGCAGGAAGAGCAGGGCGGCTTTTCCCGCGGGAGTATGTTCTTTTTTATACATGTTTGATTCCTTTCTGATATGTTTTCTACAAAATAAAAAAGCAGGGTTTTCCCCTGCGGCAGATCCGTCTGTCCGATCACACATCAGAAAGCGATATGCTTTTTCTGGCATCACGGCGATCCGCCCCTGGGGAAGAGCAAAAATAAGCACACGAACAAAGGCGGGCAGCTCCGTCCGCCAGCATTCGCGCTGATTCACTTATTTACGCATTCTTCCACAGGGGCAGATAATATACATAGCCGATACCTCGTTTTGTTTTTCCTTAGTCTAGCATTCTAAAGTCCGTTTTGTCAATACGGGATTTGGCGCGGGGCCCAGGCCATCGGCAATATTGACTTTACGGGGGACGGGTGATAAAATGACCCCATAATAGGTATAGCGTAGCTTTTGAGAAATTGAATTTTTTCATAAACATGGACAAGCTTGATAGAGACTGCCTGTTAAATGCATTTGACGGCAACATCATCGGAAGGAGTGTGATGAAGTTTTGGGGAAATACTTGAATGTTGGTAATGCCGGATTTGAGTCAGTCAGGAAAGGCCTCTATGTCGATAAGACAGGGATGATTTCTTTTATCAACGGCACTTTGGGCACGAAGGATAAGCTGACAGTGGTCAGCCGCCCTCGCCGTTTTGGAAAATCCTTTGCGGCACAGATGCTGTGCGCGTACTATGATAAAAGCTGCGATTCACATGAGCTATTTAGCGGTCTGGAAATATCAAAAGATGTATCTTTTGAGAAATACTTGAATAAGTATGATGTGGTTTATCTGGATATCACGCTTTTCATTTCAATGGCATCGAATGTCAGGGATGTAGTGAAAAATATAGAGAGTGCTGTTGTTGATGAGGTGAAGCGTGTATTTCCGAATGTAAAGAGCGGGACGAAACTCGCTGAAATGCTCTTTAATGTCGTAGAGATTACCGGCGAAAAATTCATCATGATTATAGATGAATGGGATGCCTTATTCCGTGAAGCGAAGGATGATGTGGCTCTTCAAAAGGAGTACATTGATCTTTTGAGAAGCTTGTTTAAAAGTAGCTGGACAGACTCTATCTTTGAGGGGGCTTATATGACGGGCATACTTCCAATCAAGAAATACGGAAGCCAGTCTGCTGTGTCTGACTTTAAAGAATATACCATGACCCAACCCAAAAAACTGGCAGAATATGTAGGCTTCACTGAGCTGGAAGTGAAAATGTTGTGTGAGCGGTACGGGATGGATTTTGATGAAATGAAACGCTGGTATGATGGATACTCATTCAGCAGAGTCAAGTCTGTGTACAGCCCCAATTCCGTGATGGAAGCAATCAAGAGCGAGGAATTCGGAAATTACTGGATACGTACAGAAACTTATGAATCTCTTAAGCTATATATTGATTTAGATTTTGATGGGCTAAAAGAAGCGGTCATTCAAATGTTGGGCGGCGCGCATATCAAGGTTGATGTGGAAACCTTTCAGAATGATATGCTTGAAATTAACAGTCGGGACAATGTTCTTACGCTTTTAGTCCACCTTGGGTATCTGGCTTATGACGCAGGCAATGGGACCGTGTTTATTCCGAATGAAGAAGTCAGTAAAGAGTTTATTCGGGCTGTAAAAACAGGAAAACACAAAGAATCCGCAAAGCTTATCCTTAATTCAGATCATTTGCTGGAAGCTACTTTGAATATGGATGAGGAGGAGGTCTCTTCTATTATCGAATATGCTCACAAAGCTGGAACCGCACCGATATTTTATAATAATGAGCAGGCTCTTAGGAGTGTAATTCGGATTGCCTATATCAGTAGTGTGGATGAATTTTTGAGGATTGATGAGCTTCCATCCGGCCGAGGATATGCTGATGTGGTGTATTTCCCCAAAAGAGGATCATCCATGCCGTTGCTGCTGATCGAGCTGAAGTGGAATAAAACAGACAAAGGAGCGATCGCGCAGATCAAAAACAACGATTATCCGCAGGCGCTGAAGGATTATGGCGGGGATATGCTTTTGGTTGGAATTAGCTACGATGAAAGGACGAAAAAGCATACCTGCAAAATAGAGAGATATGATATGTAAAAGAACGCTGGAACGTTGGTCCGGAACGGAACCTGCACTCACCGCATGGCCTTAGCCGCGGCTGCCCGTAGGAGGCTGTCGAGTACGGAAGGGTCAGCCGGGGCAGGATTGGGCATCGCTGCCCGGTGCGGGGGACCATAAGGATACAAGAACAGAAGGGAGCATTTTGAAATGGAGCTGCGGGAGATAACCGCACTGGTAAAACAGGCGAAGAACATTATAGATGACCGGGAGCTGGCGTCTCAGGTGAGGACGAAGGGGAGGGCGGATTATGTCACTCAGGTGGATATTGCTGTTCAGAACTTTTTGAAGGAGGAGCTGGCCCGGTTGGCACCCGAGGTGGAATTTATGGGGGAGGAGACGGGAGTGCGGGAGATGAACGCGGAGAGCTTTTGGATCCTGGACCCGGTGGACGGCACCACGAATCTGATGTACGATTTCCGGCACAGCGTGGTGTCCTTGGCCCTCTGGAAGGGAGGGGAGATCGTGATGGGCATTGTGTATGACCCGTACCGCGACGAGACCTTCACCGCCGAAAAGGGAAAAGGCAGCTTTCTGAACGGCAGTCCGATCCATGTCTCCGAGGCGGCCAGCCTTTCGGACACGGTGATCGGCATTGGCACCTCCCCCTACTACCGGGAGCTGACCGAGGCGAATTTTGCCCGGTTTCGCCGGGTGTTTGACCGGTCCCGGGACATCCGCCGTCTCGGCTCTGCCGCCACGGACCTGGCCTATGTGGCCTGCGGAAGGCAGGACGGCTTCTTCGAGGCGTATCTGAGCCCCTGGGATTTTGCCGCCGGGCTGCTTTTGGTCCGGGAGGCCGGAGGCACCGTCACCGATTTTTGCGGCAATTCCCCTGACCCAAGGCATGGCGGCAGTGTGGCGGGAACCAACGGAAAAATCCACAGCGAATTATTGAGCCTGCTGTAAAAAATACGGACGCACAGTAAAAAGAAAGGAGTGGGAATCGCAGAATGAAAAAGATATTGTTTATTGTGGGATCTATGAGAGAAAAGTCCTTTAACGGCCAGCTTGCGGCGGCCGCGGCAAAGGAGCTGGAAGGAAAAGCGGAAATATCCTTCCTTTCGTACGGGGATATTCCGTATATGAATCAGGATATGGAATTTCCGGTCCCGGAGCCGATTCTCCGCGTTCGGGGAGAGGTAGAGGCGGCCGATGGTATCTGGATCGTCACGCCGGAATACAACTATAGCTATCCGGGCGTATTAAAAAATCTTTTGGACTGGCTCTCCAGACCGTATCGGCCAAATGACTATGCGGGCGGAACAGCGGTTAAGGGAAAGAAGGCGGCCATCAGCGGTGTCGCGGGAAAGAGCAAAGCGGCCGGAAGCCGCGGGAAGCTGACGGAGCTTCTGGGCATGCTGGGAATGAAGGTTATGGAGCGGCAGACGGGTGTCAGCATCGACCGGGAGGCATGGACCACCAATAAATTGACACTTTCTGAGGAGACAAAGAAGGAGCTGGCGCGGCAGGCGGAAGAGTTCCTTGCGTTTATCGGGGAGTGACGAGGATCGGAAAACGGCGCTCTGGCGGAGCGGGACATCGAGATATATCGCGTAAAAGCTCAAGGGAGGCTTTCCAGCAGGCCAGTGAAAAAATTCAGCCGGACAGAAAACACCGTCCGGCTGAATTTTTATTTTTTCTTTGATTGAAGGGCCTTTCGAATATCCTTCAGCCGGGGCAGAAAATACCTCAGGCAGATGGGGATGGCCGGGATCACCAGCAGCCAGCGCTGCCAGAAGGGCCAGCTAAAGGACAGCATGGTGATCATGCTCAGGACAAAGTATCCGCAGGAAATCAGCAGAGTGGTCCGAAGAGGGATCAGCTGTTCTCCTGTGAGCCGTTTTTCCATGGTGGCCTGGACCACCATCAGCACCAGATAGGAGAAGGCCGTGGTGTAGGCCGCGGCCTGGTAGCCGAAAAGTTTAATGCACACGTAGTTCAGGATCACATTCAGCACCATCACCGACACGGTGGAGATGGCGACGAAGGTGGTCTTTTTGTAAAAATTCTGGATGGCCGTGTAGCTGTAGCTGTAGAAACGAAACAGGGTCCCCGTCACCATGGGGGCGATCAGATAGACGGAGTCCGCGTACTTGCGTCCGCCCAAAATCAGGATGATCTCCGGCGCCAGCAGCACCAGCCCCCAGGAAATGGCCCCGAAGCCGTGCATCAGGGTGGCCCAGGAATTTTTGATATCCTTTTCCTCGCCCCGGGCGATCTTTTCGTACATCCAGGGCAGCCAGGCGTTCCAAACCGAATCCTCCAGAATCCAGATAATATAGGAAACAGTGACCCCCACGGAGACGATGGAGCCGTTCTCATTTCCCGTCATGGAGGTGACCATGAGATGATCCGCCTGATTCATGATCTGGATGGACAGCACCTCCGGGATCAGCGGAAGGCTGAAGGCCAGGGCGTATTTCCAGTATCTCAGATTCACCAGCTTTTTCCCCTGGATCCACATCAGGATGGCTACGGCGAAGCCGCCGATCACCATGGGGACGTAGTACCCCAGGATCCGAAGCGTCAGCAGATCCTCCTCATGCCCCGTCCGCTTTCCCATGATTACCAGAAAGACCGACAGCAGGGTGGCCGGGATCACCGTGACCATGGTGAGGGTGGTGCTGGCCCTGTACCGCATCATCTGCTTTTCCCGGCGCTGCATATAGTAGATGCTGGTGTGGGCGTATGTATACAGAAAAGCGACGCGGAGCATGAAATCATTCATGCCGCAGAGCCGTTCCAGCGGGTTCCGGAACACCAGGGCGACGATCAGAAATCCGGTGATGGCCAGATAGGACAAGGTCTGGACGCTGGAGACAAATTCATTGAATTTGTCCTTTACGTCGTACTTGGCTCTCTCCACGCTGCGCCAAAGGCACAGGGACATGACCGGAAGAAAAATTTGCAGCCAGTCCTCGAATAATTTGTACTGGTCATACTGGGTGTGGGTCAGAAGCCTCGTGTAGACAGGGGTCATAAGAAAGGTAATTCCCCGCACGAAAAGCTGGCAGACAATGTAAAACATGCCGGCCTTGAAGGCCCTCTGATTCAGCGATCCCTCTTTTTTCTTTTCTGACATCCATCCATCTCCTTTTCGATTTCCGTCAAATGGGCGGCGATTTCCCCGTGCGGGCGGCAGCCTCCGCCACGTCAGGGGGTCCTGTTCAGACTGGTTATTTTACGTTGCAGACGAAGCAGCGCAGCTTGCCGTTGGGGTCGGGAGGGATGACGTCCAGCCATTGGATGCTGACGCGGAATTCATTCCCGTAGATTTCCTCCAGCCGTTTCAGGAAAAAGTCGGAAATCTCCTTCTCTGAGTAAGTAGTGTCCTGGGGATCCCTCACCAGCTCCAACCGCATATGGTGGTAGGACTCCTGGGTAAAACGGAACTGGGCGATGCCGGTGATGCCGTTGGAAATTTTCCGCAGCTCCAGCACCGAGGACTCCTCCCCATTCTCATGCTTCACCATATCGTTGAGCCGCCCGTGAATCTTTGTCACATAGCGGATGCCCTCCTTTACATAGGAGGAGGCCATATCCCCGATATCATAATTGATCAGCGGGAAATCCGTCTTGAAAAGAGGAGTCAGAATCACCCTCCCCTCATTGGCCAGACGATTCTGATCGTCGTAAATATTCACCACATGGGTATCATTGCAGATATCGTAATAATCCTTCCCGGGCCGTTTGATAATGCAGCTCCCGGTCTCATCGCTTCCGTAGGCGTCCACCAGTCCCGGACCGAAGGTTTTTTCCAGAATACCGCGGGTCATCTCATCCACCATTTCGCTGACCGGGATATACCATTTCGGCTGCCGGATCGGCAGGTGGTGCTGCTGGGAATAGAGGGCGATGCGGACAATGCAATTTTTCCGAAGGCAGATCAGGTCCGGCTGGTACTCATTCAGCTCCCGGATCACATCCTTCATTCCGTCCCCCTCACACCGCCGTTCCGAGAGAATCCGCCGCCGCAGGATGCCGAACCGCTGCAAAATGGAGTCTCGGCTCTTTTTCTCCTTCCGGTAGCTGGACTCAAAGGAGATCATCTTCCCGAAAAAGGGATTGTAGCCGAAGGTCATCAGGACCCGGATCCAGTTGGCGTTGGCGCAGGCGTGCTCCCTCTGGGACTGGTACAGCGTCAG
Organism: uncultured Lachnospiraceae bacterium; assembly: GCA_964528295.1. Taxonomy (GTDB): domain Bacteria; phylum Bacillota; class Clostridia; order Lachnospirales; family Lachnospiraceae; genus Choladousia. The sequence continues at coordinate 8,945 of CAZGRM010000014.1, read as the reverse complement.
AGGAACGCCGGTGGAGCCGCTGGTGCTGGTGGCGTCCCAGGAATCCCGGGTGTCCGGGTGGGTATCGTACATCTCCTTCATCCACTGGCGCAGCTCCGCCTTGGTCAGCACCGGAAACTTCACCAGATCCTCACTGCGGTGGAAATCATCCGGCGTCAGATGATTCTCCTCAAAGCGCTGCCGGTAAAAGGGGATCTCGTAGGCCCGCTTCATCAGCTTATGGATATTTTTATTCTGTTTTTTCTTCACCTTTTTCCGGTTATCCGAAAATTTTTTATCTAAGATCAGCAGGTACCAAAGTGTATTGACATTGGTCAGCTTCTTCATCAACTGGAATCCCATGACAGCAATTCTCCTTTGAAATCACAAAATTTTCCCGGACCGGGCCAATTCCCCGAATCCGGATCATATAGGAGTATAGCAGAATTGAGCTCAGGATACAAGAAATTCGAATTAATTTTGAAAAGCCGAAACAAAGATCGATGGGAAAATTCCCGGAATTTAAGAAAATTTCAGAAATTATAGGGTTAAAAAAGTGAGGGAGGTATGATAGAATGGACACAGTTCACAGCGGCGGACCGTTTTTTGATCCGCCGCGCCGTAACGGAAATCAATTAAGAGGACAAAGTTGTGGAAAACAAAGAAGAGATCAAAACACTGGAAGACAATCAGGAGAAGGAAAAGCAGAGCATGGACCTGTGGAGGAGCCTGAAGGCGCTCCGGAAGAAATTTGCCAGACCTCAGGTGATTCCCGAGGAGTTTCGGCTGCCTGAGCATATTGACCTTCCGCTGGTGAGGTATGAGGCCGATACGGCCCGGGGGCTGACGAAGGAGCAGGTGGAGGAGCGGATCGCCCGGGGCGCAGTGAACCGGGGGGTGGAGTCTGTCTCGAAATCCAGCAAAGAAATCATATGCAGTAATATTTTCACTTACTTTAACTTGATTTTCTGTATTATCGCCATCTTGTTGATCTCGGTGGGCTCCTTTCGGGATCTGACCTTTCTTCCGGTCATCATCGCCAATACGGCCATCGGTATCTTCCAGGAGCTGCGTTCCAAGAAGGTGCTGGACAATTTGACCATTCTGAACGCGCCGAAAAATACGGTGCTGCGGGATGGGCAGGAGACGGTGGTGCCGGCGGAGGAGCTGGTGCTGGATGATATCGTGATCCTGTCCGCAGGCAATCAGATTCCGGCGGACGCGGTGCTGGAGGAGGGGGAGGTTCTGGTGAACGAGTCCCTGATCACCGGCGAGGCGGATCAGATCTCCAAGAAGAAGGGGGACGATCTGCTGTCCGGCAGCTTCGTGGTCTCCGGCCAGTGCCGGGCCAGGATCGACAAGGTGGGAGCGGACTCTTATGTGTCGAAGCTTACCCTGGAGGCAAAGGCCATGAACGACGAGGAGGTATCGGAGATGATCCGGTCCCTGGACCGTCTGGTAAAGATTATCGGTGTGGTGATCATCCCCATCGGTATCATTTTGTTCAGCCAGCAGCATTTTATAAACGGAGCGACGGTGAGGGACAGCGTGACGGCCACTGTGGCCGCCATCATCGGCATGATCCCCGAGGGGCTGTACCTTCTGGCCAGTGTGGCTCTGGCGGTCAGCGTGATGCGCCTGGCCATGCAGAAGGTGCTGGTCCACAATATGAAATGCATCGAGACCCTGGCCCGGGTGGACGTGCTGTGTGTGGATAAGACCGGCACCATCACCGACAATACCATGTCGGTGAAAAAAATGCTTCCCCTGCGAAAGAAGGACGGGGTTTTGGAGGCGGAGGACTCCGGGGCCGTATCCCCGGCGGAAAAGCTTCCGGCGGAGGATCCCGCGTTTACCCCCGAGGAGCTGGCGGAGGCGGAGCTGGCCGTGGGAGATTTCGCGGCGGCCATGGCGGTGGACAACATCACCATGAAGGCCATCAAGGGCTTTTTTACGAAGCGCAGCGGAAAGCGCCCGGACAAGGTGTTCTCCTTCTCCTCCGCCACGAAATACAGCGGGGCGGTCTTTGAGGATGCCAGCTACGTTCTGGGGGCGCCGGAGTTCATTCTGCGCTCCGACTATTCCCGGTACGCGTCCCAGATCGAGCGGTACAGCAGGCAGGGCTTCCGGGTGCTGGTGTTTGGAAAATATCAGGGCGCGCTGGACGGTGCGGCCCTGACCGCTCCGGTGGAGGCCATGTGCATGATTCTGCTGGCCAATCCCATCCGGGAGAACGCCAGGGAGACCTTTGAATATTTTGCCCGGCAGGGCGTGGAGATCAAGGTGATCTCCGGCGATACCCCGGTCACCGTGTCCGAGGTGGCAAAGGAGGCGGGGATCGCCAACGCGGAGAATTATGTGGACGCCTCCACCCTGACAGAGGAGAAGGAGCTGGCGGAGGCGGCGGGGAAATATACGGTATTCGGCCGGGTGACCCCGGATCAGAAGCGGAAGCTGGTCAGCGCCCTGAAGCGCTCCGGCCACACGGTGGCCATGACGGGAGACGGTGTGAACGACGTGCTGGCATTGAAGGACGCGGATTGCAGCATCGCCATGGCCTCCGGCAGCGACGCGGCGTCCCAGGCGGCCCAGCTGGTGCTGCTGGAGTCCGATTTTTCCAAGATGCCCTCCGTGGTGGCGGAGGGACGCCGGGTGGTGAACAATATCGAGCGGACGGCCAGTCTGTTCTTGGTAAAAAATATTTTTTCTCTGTTTATGTCGGTCCTGACGATTATCCTGACGGTGAATTATCCCCTGGAGCCGTCTCAGATCTCGTTGATCAGCATGTTTACTATCGGCATTCCCGCCTTTGTGATGTCCCTGGAGCAGAACACGGAGCGGATTCAGGGACATTTCCTGAGCAATGTGCTGTTTAAGGCTCTGCCCGGAGGTCTCACCGATTTCCTGGTGGTCAGCTGGCTGTATGTATTTTGTATGGAGTTTAACGTGGGAGAGACGGATGTGTCCACCTCCTGTACGATCATTCTTGCCATTGTGGGGCTGATGATCCTTTACCAGATCGCCTCCCCCATGACCAGGATCCATTGGATTCTGTGGTTTGCTATGGCCTGCGGGCTGCTGTATTGTATGGTTTTTGTCAGCAACATATTCGCCATTACCAGCATCTCGAAAAAAAGCATGATGCTGCTGATTGTATTCGCCATTGTGACAGAGCCCACCTTCCGGTACCTCAGTATCCTGATCAGGAAGCTGTCGGTCTGGTATAAGGAAAGGAAGAGAAAACAGAAGGAAAGGCCGCAGGTTGGCTGATGTGCGTTCCGCACATCTCAGAAAATGAAAATACAGCCCTTAGCACGCAAGCGTGCACAGTCTGTCTTTTCATTTTCTGGTTGGCTGATCTGTGGCAAATTATCACAAATTTTAGTGGATTTTGTTTCTGGATATTGGTATAATGCAGATATAACGGAAATTTAAGGAGACTAATTATGAAGAGAGTTCTTTTGAAATTGAGTGGAGAGGCGCTGGCTGGTCCGAAAAAGACAGGCTTTGACGAGCCTACGGTGACGGGAGTGGCCAGGCAGGTGAAGACACTCACCGACCAGGGCATCCAGGTGGGCATCGTGATCGGCGGCGGCAATTTCTGGAGGGGACGCTCCAGCGAGAACATAGACCGCACCAAGGCGGATCAGATCGGTATGCTGGCCACGGTGATGAACTGCATTTACGTGTCAGAGATTTTCCGGTCGGTGGGCATGAGGACGGCAGTGATGACCCCCTTTGCCTGCGGGTCATTTACAGAGCTGTTTTCCAAGGACCGGGTGGAAAAGTGCTTGCAAAAGGGCGTGGTGACCTTTTTTGCGGGAGGCACAGGACACCCCTATTTCTCCACAGATACGGCCACGGTGCTGCGGGCCATCGAGATCGAGGCGGACGTGATTCTGCTGGCAAAGTCGGTGGACGGCGTCTATGACAGCGATCCCAAGGACAATCCCGCCGCGAAGCGGTACGACGAGATCTCCATCCAGGAGGTCATCGACAAGGATCTGAAGGTGGTGGATATGACCGCCGCCATCCTCTGCAAGGAGCAGAAGATGCCCATGCTGGTGTTCGGGCTGAATGAGGAGAACAGCATTGTCAATACAGTAAACGGATCCCTGAACGGGACAAAGGTGACGGTATAAGGGCGGAGGCGGAGCCCCGCGACAGATAAGGAGGAACGAAAAAATGGATGAGAGAATCAAAATTTATGACGAGAAAATGACAAAGACCTACAATAATCTTCTGAGTGAGTTTGCCACAGTCCGGGCCGGGCGGGCAAATCCCAACGTTCTGAATAAAATCCGCGTGGACTATTACGGTGCGCCCACACCGATCCAGCAGGTGGGAAATGTGACTGTGCCGGAGCCGAGAATCCTTCAGATTCAGCCCTGGGAGTCCTCCATGGTGAAGGCCATCGAGAAGGCCATCCTCACCTCTGACATCGGCATCCATCCCTCCAACGACGGAAGGATCATCCGGCTGGTATTTCCGGAGCTGACGGAGGAGCGCAGAAAGGACCTGGTGAAGGATATCAAGAAAAAGGGCGAGGCCGGCAAGGTGGCGATCCGCAATATCCGCCGGGATGCCAACGATTACCTGAAGAAGCTGGGCAAGACCGATGTGTCCGAGGACGAGATCAAGGATCTGGAGGATAAGATCCAGAAGCTGACGGACAAATACATCAAGGATGTGGATAAGGCCGTGGAGGAGAAGTCCAAGGAGATTCTTACCGTTTAAGACGATTCAAATGAAGGGGGCATCGCTTTAGTGAGTGCTGCCCCCCTTTTTGTGGGAGGAAGAAGATGAAGGTGCCGAATCATGTGGCGATTATCCTGGATGGAAACGGGAGATGGGCCAAGAGCAAGGGGATGCCCCGGAATTACGGTCATGTGCGGGGAGCCCAGAATCTGGAGGTGATCTGCGAGGACGCCTACAACATGGGGATCAAATACCTGACGGTTTACCTGTTTTCCACGGAGAACTGGAAGCGTTCGCCGGATGAGGTGGACGCGCTGATGAAGCTGTTCCGCAAATACACGAAAACGTGTATCAAGACAGCCAGGGACAATAATATGAAGGTGCGGGTGCTGGGAGACCCCTCGGCTCTGGCCCAGGACCTGCAGGAGAGCCTGAGGAGGCTGGTGGAGTCCTCAAAGGATAATACGGGGCTGAATTTTCAGATTGCCATCAATTACGGCAGCAGGGATGAGATCGTCCGGGCTGTGAGGAGAGTGGCGAGGGACTGCCGGGAGGGCCGGCTTGAACCGGAGGAGATCACGGAGGAGCGGTTTGCCGGGTACCTGGACACGGCGGAGGTGCCGGACCCGGATCTGCTGATCCGCACCAGCGGGGAGCAGCGGCTGTCCAATTATCTGATGTGGCAGCTGGCGTACACCGAGTTTTATTTCACAGATGTGCCCTGGCCGGCCTTTGACAAGGCGGAGCTTCAGAAGGCCATCGAAAAATACAACGGCAGAGACCGCCGGTACGGCGGGGTGAAGGAGAGCTGACCAAGAGCGGGGCCTGCGGAGGTACGCGGGAAGCGTAGCCCCGGCCGGATGAGGTGATGGAGGAGGAATGGAGAGATGTTTTGGACGCGTTTATTTAGTGGAATCGTGCTGGTGGTGATCGCGCTGGCGGTCATTATCACCGGAGGGCCGGTGCTGGCGGCCGTGCTGCTGATCATTTCGGAGATCGGGCTTTTTGAATTATACCGGGCGGTGGGAATCCAGAAAAAGCAGCTGTCTCCCCTGGCGATGGTGGGATACTGCGGCACTGTTTTATATTATGGAATAGTATTTTTCGGCCATCAGGCATATACTATGACAGTATTGATCGGTCTGCTGATTCTGTTTATGACGGTTTATGTGTTCACATACCCCAGATACCGGTCGGAGCAGGTGACGGGAGCCTTCTTTGGCGTGGTCTATGTGGCGGTGATGCTTTCCTGCATCTACGAGCTGAGGATCATGGAGCAGGGGGCCTTCCTTGTGTGGCTGATTTTCCTGGCCTCCTGGGGCTGCGACACCTGCGCCTACTGTGCGGGAATGCTGTTTGGAAAGCATAAAATGTCCCCGAGGCTGAGCCCCAAAAAGTCCGTGGAGGGCGGTGTGGGCGGCGTGGTGGGCGCCGCTCTTCTGGGAGCTCTCTACGGCTGGGCCATCGCGGGCCGCATGGAGGGAGGCGGCAGCCATATCCTCCCCTTCGCCCTGATCTGCGCGGCGGGAGGTTTGATCTCCATGGTGGGAGATCTGGCTGCGTCGGCCATCAAGCGGAACCATGACATTAAGGATTACGGGAAGCTGATTCCCGGCCACGGCGGTATTCTGGACCGGTTTGACAGTGTAATCTTTATCGCTCCGGTCATTTACTATCTGGCCCAGGCGCTGCTGTAGCCGGCGGATCAAGACAGAGAGGATACAGGTGATACGAATGAAAACAATTGCGATATTAGGCTCCACCGGTTCCATCGGGACCCAGACGCTGGACGTGGTCCGGGCCAACGGAGACATTCAGGTGGCCGCCCTGGCGGCGGGAAAAAATATTGATCTGCTGGAGCGCCAGATCCGGGAGTTTCGCCCCTCCCTCGCGGCGGTGGCGGGGGAGAAGGAGGTGCGTGAGCTCCGGACCCGGGTGGCGGACCTTCCGGTAAAGATCCTCTTTGGCGAGGAGGGCCGGGAGGCCGTGGCGGTCTGCCCGGAGGCGGAGATCCTGGTGACGGCCATCGTGGGTATGATCGGCATTCTCCCCACGATCCGGGCCATCGAGGCGGGAAAGGACATCGCGCTGGCCAATAAAGAGACTCTGGTGACGGCGGGGCATATCATTATGCCCCTCGCAAAGGAGCGGGGCGTGCGGATCCTGCCGGTGGACAGTGAGCACAGCGCCATCTTCCAGGCGCTGAACGGCGAGGATGGCCGGCAGATCGACAAGATTCTGCTGACGGCCTCGGGAGGGCCCTTCCGGGGCAGAAAACGGGAGGAGCTGAAAAATATCCGGGTGGAGGACGCGTTGAAGCATCCCAACTGGACCATGGGACAGAAAATTACCATCGATTCCGCCACCCTGGTGAACAAGGGGCTGGAGGTGATGGAGGCCAGATGGCTCTTCGGTACGGAGCTGGACCAGATCCAGGTGGTGGTACAGCCCCAGAGTGTGATCCACTCCATGGTGCGGTTTGTGGACGGCGCCGTGATCGCCCAGCTGGGGACGCCGGACATGAAGCTTCCCATCCAGTATGCCCTGTACTATCCCCAGCGGAGATTTCTGGCGGGGGAGCGTCTGGACTTCGCCCGGCTTGGAAGCATTACCTTTGAAAATCCGGATCCGGAGACCTTCCTTGGTCTGGCCTACGCCTTTGAGGCGGCCCGGGCGGGGGGCTCCATGCCCACCGTGTTCAACGCGGCGAATGAGCGGGCGGTGAGCAAGTTCCTGAGGCGGGAGATCGGCTTTACCGATATCTACGAGATCATCAGGTACTGCATGGACCGGCACCAGCGGATCGAGAATCCCGGTGTGGCGGAAATCCTGGATACGGAGCAAAATGTCTATGAATTAATTGAGAGCAGGTGGTAAATTGAGAATTCTTATTGCGCTGCTGGTATTCAGCGTAATTATCATTGTACATGAGCTGGGCCATTTTTTGCTGGCAAAAAAGGGAGGCGTCACCGTAACGGAGTTTTCATTGGGGATGGGCCCCAGGCTTTTGAGCTTTACGGCCGGAGGTACCCGCTATTCCTGGAAGCTGCTGCCCTTCGGCGGCTCCTGCATGATGCTGGGGGAGGACGGCGAGGACCAGGGGGAAGGCACCTTCGGCAGCAAGTCCGTGTGGACCAGGATCTCGGTGATCGCGGCGGGACCGCTGTTTAACTTTCTGCTGGCCTTTGTGATGGCGGTGTTTATCATCGGAAGGATGGGCTACGACACCCCGGTGCTTTACAGTGTGGCGGAGGGCTATCCGGCCCAGGAGGCCGGGCTGCGGGCAGGCGACCGGATCGTCAGGATGAACGGAAAGAGGATTCGGCTGTACCGGGAGGTGCAGAATTATGCCACCTTCCATCCCGGTGAGACGGTGGTATTTGAGTACGAGAGGGACGGGGAGCGCTACACGGCCGCGGTGACTCCCGCGGCGGTGAACGGCAGCTACCGCTACGGCTTTGGCGGAGCTTACCGGGAAAGAACGGGGCCTCTCAAGACCCTGGCCTACAGCGCCTATGAGGTGTACTACTGGATCGATACCACGATCCAGAGTTTGGGGATGCTGGTTCGGGGAAATGTGGGGCTGGACGATATGTCCGGGCCCGTGGGCGTGGTGGATGTGATCGGGGAGACCTATGAGGAGAGCAAGGCCGACGGCGCCCTGTACGTCTGGCTGAATCTGCTGAACATCGCGATCCTTCTGTCGGCGAATCTGGGCGTCATGAATCTCCTGCCCATTCCGGCTCTGGACGGAGGGCGTCTGGTCTTTCTGATCATTGAGGCCATCCGAAAGAAGCGGGTGGAGCCGGAGCTGGAGGCCAAGATCCATTTTGCCGGCCTGATGCTTTTAATGATTCTGATGGTAGTGGTGATGTGCAATGATGTGAAGAAGATCATCATGTGATAATGGGAAAGAATGGCCGCGGGCGAGGAGAGCCCGCGGCGTTTTTTTTCGGATTTCCGATTGACAAAAGAGGGGCGAACTGTTAATATGAGACTATGCACAAACTAAATTTATTGCCGGATGGCAGAAAAATAGTGCTTGACATTAAGGCCTCAGTGTACTATTATAAAAAAAGTAACGAACGTAAGTTCGAAAGGAGAACAGAGATGGTACAGGAAGAAAAAATGAAAGCGTTGGACGCCGCGTTGGCGCAGATTGAGAAGCAGTTTGGCAAGGGCTCTGTGATGAAGCTGGGGGATTCCGGAGCCAATATGAATATAGAGACGGTACCTACCGGAGCCCTGAGTCTGGATATTGCTCTGGG
>CAZGRM010000013.1:7069-32596 GCA_964528295.1 uncultured Lachnospiraceae bacterium | reverse complement strand
GCCCTCCGTGGGTCACCCAGGCCACCTCCGGCGCAAAGCCCTCCACATGGTCCTTCTCCTTTTGCAGCAGTCCCTCGGGGATAAACATGGGCAGATAGACATTCTCCACCCCGGTCTCCTTGAACCGGCGGTCCAGCTCATGCTGAATGTTTTCCCAGATTGCGTAGCCCGCAGGCTTGATCACCATGCAGCCCTTTACACTGGTATAGTCAATAAGCTCGGCTTTTTTTACCACATCCGTATACCACTGGGCGAAATCCTCCTCCATGGATGTGATGGCCTCTACCAGTTTCTTTTCCTTTGCCATTTTTTCTTCTCCTCCTGATTTACTTTTTCTGGATAAAGCATGAGGGCGGTCGCGCCTCCCGCTCCATCCTTCAAGGGACCGGAGCTCCGGCGGTACCACCCTCATTAACAGCCTGCGGCTGTTCACTTCCTTTACCCGTTATCGCCGGAATACGCCGGATTTTCACCCGGATGCTCCAAAGCCGGTTCACCCCCGCCACCTGAAACCTTCCACCTACCGGTCCCTCTCTGAAAGGCGCTCTGAGATTACTAATCTTCTTCACCGCACACATATCTGGGGTTTATTTTACGCGGTGGGAGGGGGTTTGTCAAGAGGAGGATTCCTCAGTTTCTTCCGTTTCCTCCTCCGTCAAAGCCATCTGATAATTCTCCTCGATCGCCTCCAGGCTTTCCTCGTAGAATTCCTCATAATACTCCGCCGCCTGATCCCAGCGCTCGTAGCTGGGATCGCCCCGGTGGTCCGGCGGGTTTTGCTCTTTTTTGATGAAGGCGGCCAGGGCCTCTGTCACCTTTCGGGCTCCTGATGTGTTCAGGTGCTTTGTGTCGATGAAATCCCGGTCCCCGTCGATTTCCAGGGTTTTCAGTGTCTCCTCGTCGCTGTAGTTCAGCACCGGATAGCCCAGCTCCTCCAGGTAAGCGGCCACCCCGTTCAGATTTTCGCCGCTCTCCCCCGACAGAGCGTCCGGGGCCGCGTAAAAGAGCAGGGACAGCTCCTCCCGGGCGGCGTAGTCCAGAAATTCATCCAGCAAAAGCTTCTGGATGCCGCTGATGGTATTTGCCTCCCTGCTGGAGGTGGGGGACACCAATCTCACCCTCGTGTGGGAGGTGTCCTCATAGACTCCCATCATCCGGCTCTCTCCCACCACCTCAGCGTCCCGGCAGACCTCCTCGGCGGTCAGCCGCACATGGTACCGGAGGAAGGGAATGTAATAGGCCAGACGGGACAGCCAGTCCCCGTCCAGGGTGCCGGGAAAATACGTGTCCGCATAGGACAGGGCCCGGCTCACGGCCTCCGTGCGGTTCTTTGAGAGCTTCAGATTGTCTGTCATCCAGCGGATCCCGCTTTCCGTGATCTCCGGCGTCTCCTCCCGCAGTCCGTGAAGCTCCACCACCACGAAGGAAATGTCCTGATATTTTCGGATCTCCTCGACCACGTTCCGGGACAGCACAAAGGGCTGCTTGTCGGTGGACATAGGATAGACCGCCATCCCGTACTCCTCCCAGGCCGCCGGAGCCGCCCAGGACCGGTCCGCGATGCTGGTGCCGATCACTACCCCGTCCCAGGACGCCTCCTGCTCGGAGTAGAGCTCATGAAACCGCCGGTTCATCATGATCACCGTGCTGGATTTCGGCATTCCCACCCCGGAGCCGATATAAAAAATGACGCATAGTATCGCTAAAAGGATTCCCCAGAACAAAACCGCCCTGGCAAAATGCTTTCTGCCCATTCCCACTCCTCTTTCATAAATTTTCTATCTAAAACTGCTGATACACAAACTGCGCCGCCGAATACGCCGGCCCGTACACGCCCAGCACCGCCACAGCCACCACGGCCCCCATGTAGACCGCCCAGCGAGGTCCCAGCCCCAGTCCCGCGATCCGGTCCCGGATGGAGACGCCCCTCTCCTGAAGGAGGCTCACCCAAAAAAGCACCAGAAGCATAACGAGAACCACCGCCCAGTCCAGGGCGGTCAAGCCCAGCTCCAGCAATGTGCCGTCCACCAGGATCCGGGGATTCCACACGGTGAAGGTGTGCTTCATCATGATCAACGCGATCCCCAGGGACAGTCCCCGGGAAAAATACCGTCCCAGAGAACAGATCAAAAGCGTGCGGGCCATGCAAAACCATCCCCAGCCCCGGCTTTCCCTGGGGATCGAAAACCGCTTCGCCAGTCTGTCATAGACCGGCTGGAGCAGAATGCTGCCGGATATGATGATTCCGTTCCACAGTCCGTAGCCCACATATTTCCACTCCGCTCCGTGCCAGATTCCCACCAGAAAGAAGGTGAGAAACATGGCGAGAAAGGTGGGGATCATTTTTCCGGTCCGCACACCGAACCATTTCTTTGTCTTTTTCCCCAGCCGGGCCGCCCCCTTTGACAGGGACACCGGATAAAACACGTAGTCCCGCATCCAGGCTCCCAGAGTCATATGCCACCGCCTCCAGAATTCCTCCAGGCTCTTTGCAAAGTATGGTCTTGCAAAATTTGGCGTCATCTGGATTCCGAACATTTCCCCGATGCCCCGCGCCATATCCATTCCGCCGGAGAAATCCCCGTACACCTGCAGGCCGTAGCAAACTGCCCCGATCAGCACGGTCAGCCCCTCCGTCTCCCGCCATTTGATAAAGACGGTGTCGGCGGCCAGCGCCAGCCGCTCCGCCATCACCAGCTTTTTCATCAGTCCCCACAGGAAAAGCTGGGCTCCCCGGGCCAGCCTGTCATAGTCAAAGGCATGGCCCTCATAGAGCTGGTGGGCCAGCTGGTCGTGGCGGGAGATGGGCCCCTGGATCATCTGGGGAAAGAAGGATAAAAACAGCATGAATTTGGGCAGGCTGGTATCCGGGCCGTACTTGCCCCGGTACACATCAATCACGTAGCCCACCGCCTGGAAGGTATAAAAGGAAATCCCAAGAGGCAGCAGAAAGGAAAGCTCCGGCAGTCCCCCTTCCGCGCCTGCCGCCGAAAAAAGGCGGTTCAGGGAACTGAAGACAAAGCCTGTGTATTTCAGCACACAGAGCACTCCCACATTCCAGAGAACCGCCGCCAGCAGCACCCGCTTTTTTCGCCGGGTCTGCCGCTGCCTGTACTGCTTCCTCTGCTCCCGGTCCCAGACTCCCTTCTCCCGGCCCAGCCGCTCCTCTGTCTCCTCGTTGATCCGGCCCAGCCGCCGCCCGCTCCAGTAGGTGGTAAGGATGGTCAGCAGCAGAAAGAGGGAGAGTCCCATGCTATTTGACAGGTAAAACCACCAGCTCCCCGCCAGCAGCACCGTCCACCGCCATTTCATGGGAAAAATGTAGTAGAGAAGGAGAAGCAGAAGAAGAAAAGCCCCGAACTCCAGCGATATCAGATTCATCGCTCCCGCATCCTGCCCACCAGCTCCAGCATGGCATCCGCGGAATTAAAGTTTTCCGGGAGCAGGTCCTCCACCTGTATTTCAATGTCAAAATGTTCGTTCAGCTCCCCCACCAGGGACACAATGTCAAAGGAATCCAGAATCCCATCGTCGATCAGCCCAGTCTCCGTTTCGAAGTTCACATCGGGTCTCAGGTCGCTCAATATCCTCATTAGTTCTTCTCTCATCGTTCCTATTCTCCTTTTCACACAATCGTTTCGGCGCCATCGCCTCATTTTTCCAGGTTCAGGCATGTCTCTCTATGTACCGGCCAGCCACTCCCCGCACTGGTCCCTCAGCAGGGCCCGGTGGATTTTCCCGTTTTTATTTGTGGGGAGCTTCGGATGCCACCAGAAGCGGGTGGGGCACATATATTTCGGAAGCTTTTGGGACAGCTCCACCAAAATCTCCCTCTGGCAGGGACGGGGCGCCTGATAGCAGAGAATGATCTGGCCCTGCTGATAGAGACAGATCTCTGCCTCCACCTCCTTCAGGCCGTTCACCGCCGCCTCCACCTCCCCCAGCTCGATCCGGTGTCCCATGTGCTTGATCTGACTGTCCTTTCGGGAGAGAAAGACCAGCTCCCCCTCCCGGTTATATTTTCCGATATCTCCGGTCCGGTAGATCCGCTCCGGGTAGTGAGGATTCAGCGGATTCTGGCAGAAGGCCTCCCTGGTGCGCTCCGGGTCATTGTAGTAGCCCAGGGCGAGACAGGTGCCCCGGACACAGATTTCTCCGGGACAGTCCGGCTCCGTCACCAGCTCCTTTCCATCCAGCAGAAACACCCCGCTGTTTTGAAAGGGACGGCCGATGGGCAGCAGCTCCCCCTCCCGGAATTCCCGCTCCACCTTGTAGAAGGTACAGTTGCAGGTGATTTCCGTGGGGCCGTACAGATTCACAAACCTGGTATCCGGCAGATAGCTTTTCCAGTAGTTCAGCACCTTCACAGGCATGGCCTCCCCGGAAAAACAGACGGTGCGCAGGTACCGGGGCAGTTCCCCGGAAAATCCCTTCAGATTCTCTAGGATCCTCAGGGCGGAGACGGCCCAGATGATGGTGTTGATCCTCTTCTCATTCAGATACTGGATCAGCTTTCCCGGGAAGGAAAAGCGCGTCTGGGAGATCACCCACATGGTTCCCCGGTTTCGCAGGGTCGAGTAGATATCCTTCACCGACACATCGAAATCAAAGGGAGCCTGATTGCCAAAGACACAGGACGCGTCAAAGCCAAATTCCTCCCGGAACTGATCCGCGAGATCCAGCACGGAGCGGTGAGAAACCAGCACCGCCTTTGGCACTCCGGTGGAGCCGGAGGTGAAGATGGCGTACAGCGGGTCTGTGTCCAGCTGCTCCTGGCAGACCTGACGTAAAAGCTCCGGCTCCTCCCGGCACTTCGCCAGCTCCTCCAGATACAGGACGGTCGGGATACCGGTCTCCTCTTTCCCGGACGGCTCCTTTGCGGATGTGCCCAAGGACGGACCGCCCCTTTCACAAGCCCCGGTTTCCGGCGGCAACCCAGACGCGCCCCGGGATGGGGCCTCTCTCCACTGCCGTATCAGCCCCTCATCCGCCCGCAAGGCCAGAAGGAGCTCCGCCCGCACCTGACCCAGCATCCGGCGGACCCGATCCGGCGGCATCCGGCGGTCGATGGGGATGTAAAAATTTCCGCTGTAGACCGCGCCGAAAAAACCCGGCAGCGCCCCTGCGGAGCGGTCGGTGAGCACGGCCACAGGACGATTCCGGCGGTTCCCCATGGCCCGGATCAGGCCGCTGCCGATCCGGCGGGACAGATCCCGAAACTCCTGATAGGTCAGCTCTCTCTTTTCGTCCCCGAAGAGGATTTTATCCGGCAGGTCAACGGCCGCCTCCTCCAGATATTCCAGAACATTTTTTCGCATACTTCACTCTCCGATTTTATTCTGACACTACCGAAGCCGCAGCTCAAAAAGCAGTCCCTCCTTTTGCAGCCACAGCGTCCGGTCCCCCTGATGAATCCCCTCCGGGAACCGGTGCTCCGACGTGATCCGGTACGTTTTCCAGTGATAAGTTTCTCCGCCGATCCGAATTTCCGGCGGAGAGATCACCGGGAGGATTCCGTAATCCGTGGCCCTGAGAAACCGGCTGATCTGATCCCCATCCCACTTTGGGTCCAGAAGTCCGCCGTTGGGAAGCTCCCAGGAGTAGTGGATTTTGGGTCTCGGCGAAACCTCCTCCAGGGCCGGCCGCCCCAACTCGGGCCCTCCTTCCAGCAGAACCGGCGCCAGCTCCCGGAAGGCTTCCCCCGCCAGCCGGATCTGCTGCTGAAAAATCGTATACGCGGTGGAAGCAGCCGTGATGGGCAGCCGTTTTTGCGTCAGGATGGCGCCGCTGTCCACCTGCTCCCCGGCCGCGTGCCAGGTGATTCCCGTTTCCGAATCGCCCTCGTAGATGGCCCACATCTCCGCGTTTCTCCCGGGATGGGCGGGGAGCAGCGCCTGATGACAGTTGACGGCAAGGACATTGGGATTTCTCAAAAGACCGGCTGGCAGAATTTGGGGATTGATGGCGCTGACGATCAGCAGAGGCTCCCGGACCCCCGCCAGCTCTTGAAACACCTCCCGGGGCTTTTGCCCATGATAAGGAATGCCCGCCCGCCTGGCCGCCAGGGCCAGGAAGCTGGAAAAGCGGTCCCCCGTATCATAGATTTCCACCGGAAGTCCCCGCCCGGCCAGAATCTCCCCGCAGACCGCGGCCAGCTTTCCGCTTCCCAGCACCGCTCCTCTTTGAAATCTCACCGTCCCGTCCTCCTATGTCCTCATTTTTGTCCTCTCCCGGAAGCGCTCCAGCACCTCCGGGTCGATGGTCCGATACCTTTTTCGGTCCTCCTCCAGAGTCCGCTCCGCCTCCTCCGGGGTCAGCTCTCCCTCCCGCACCAGCATCGCCAGCTCTCCTTCGCGGACCGGATAGCCGAACTTTTTCAGGTTCAGATACTCCGCAATGGGGTGGGCCCAGCAGTCCGCATGGGGAATGCCCCGGTCGGGCCTCTGCCAGCCGATCCTTTGCTCCAGGAAGTCCATGACCTCCTCCTCGCTGATCCTGTGGTACATAAAATAGGACAAAGCCTCCGCCCGCACTCCGTGGAGCAGGTCAACGGCCCCCTGCTTACTCATCTTTTCCGCCACGGGCCCGAACATCTGATACTCAAACTCTCCCAGACTGTGGGAGATGTGGAAGGGCTCCAGCCCCTTGGGATTCGCGGCATTTTGAAGCACCTGGCCTCTGGTGCGGCCGTTGATGATCAGCGGGATATCATTCTGTCCCGCCAGCAGGTAGCTGTAGTAATGGGTCAGGTGAAAACAGACGCCGCAGAAATTGTGGAACAGTCCCAGTGACTTGGAATAGTACCGCCGCAGCGCCTCCTCCCGGGGTTTGATCCGGATATGGTCCACATCCAGCTGATTCAGAGCGTTTTCCACATTCCTTCTGCCGTACTCCGTGGCAAACCCGTTGTCCAGGGTAAAGGTCAGCACCCGCATCCCGTACCGGTGCTTCATCTGATACACAATGTAGGTGCTGTCCTTGCCGCCGCTGAGCCCCACGATACAGTCGTACCGGCTGCCCCGCTCCCTGGCGATCTGTTTTGCCGCCGCCATCCGCTCCTCAAAAAATTCCTCCAAACTCCCCTCATCACAGAGAGCCGACTTATTTTCCTCATAAAAGCGGCAGAGGCCGCACACGCCGTCCTCCCCTATCACGATTCCCTTGTAATTCTCCGCCAGTCCGCATATGCCGCAGCGTCTCATAGTGGTTCTCCTTTCGGTATTTTCAGCCAGAATTCCACCCCGTCCTCTCGGTTCAGCACACCGCAGGTGCCGCAGTGCCGGTTCATAATATCCTTCACGATATACAGGCCCAGGCCGATTTCCCCTGTGTTTTCTTTTCCCTGGTAAAAGCCGGTCCAGATCCGGTCCATCTCGCCCGCCTCCAGCTGCTTGCCCTGATTGTAGACGGAAATGAGGTAGCTGTCCTGCTCCTCCTTCAGGCTCAGGCGGGTCCTGCCTCCGGGGCAGGTGTGGCGCCTCGCGTTCATCACATAATTGTTCACCGCCTGCTCGATCTGGGTACCGTCCACCCAGGCCACGCAGCCCGGAGCGATCTCCGCCTCAAACCGGATATCCCCGGCCGCCAGCCAGCTCTCATATTTCGGCAGCAGTCCCATCAAGATCCCCGTCAGGTTTGTGCGCTCAATGGAAATCTTCTCGATCTGCCGCTCCAGCTTTGTGCTCTGTAAAATGGAGCTGATCAGAGCGCTCATCTTGTCAATTTCCTCCATGATGGAGTCAAAATAGTAGGATTTGTCCGGCAGGCTGTCCGCCAGACTCTCATACTCATACTGCAAAAGCTCCACCTGGCTGGAGATGATGGCCAGGGGCGTCTTCAGCTCGTGGGTAATGTTTCCCACCATCTTTTTGCGCATCTCCTCAAACTCCGCCATGTTCCGGTTCTGCCGCAGCAGCAGGTAGTTGTAGTTGCTCAGATCGTTGATGTTTCGCTGGATCTTCTCCGCCATGCAGTTCACATCCCGGGCCAGGCAGCCCAGCTCATTGGGCGGCTGGTTTTCCGGAAGCCGCTGGGAAAAATCATTCTGGGCCAGCCGGTTGGTCACGTACTGGATCCGCTCCAGAGGCCGCACGATCCAGGTGGACAGCACGCAGGCGAAAACACTTCCCAGCAGCATGGTAATAATCAATATCTCCACCAAAAGATGGTTGGCATAGGCCACTCCCTTGCGCATCACTCTGGTATTTTCGCTGATATAGACGTAGAAGTCCTGCCCCTCCTGGGTCACTAAGCCATAGAGAACGATGGGCTTTCCCGCCTTCTCCGCCAGATGATACGCCTCCGCGTCCGCCCGGTACTCCTGGAGCTTGTCCGCCACCTCCGTCTGAATCAGCCGTTCGCTCCCGTTGATTTTGGAGGAATAGACCACCTGGTACTCCTGATCACAGATCAGAATGGAAAAGCTCTCCTCCTCCAGCGCCGCGAAGTCCTCCACATTTTCCTGACTAAGGCTGGTCAGGTCAAACTGCCGGACGGTCTCAAACGCCTTATTCATCACTTTTTCCTTGCGCATGATGTAGTAATCCTCCGCAAGGAACAGGTAGAATAAAAGCATACCGCCCACCACCACCAGCAAAAATAAATCAAAGGCCGCCACAATCTGAAGCCGCAGCTTATTCATGACTAACCACCTCAAACCGGTAGCCCACCCCGTAGATGGACTGAATGTAAGGGTACTCCTCCGTCAGCTTTTTCCGCAGCTGCTTCACCAGCGTGTCCACCGTGCGCATGTCCCCGTCATAATTAAAGCCCCACACGGCGTCCAGTATCATCTCCCTGGTCAGCACCACGCCCTTATTCTGGATGAAATAAAGGAGCAGACGGTACTCCTTGGGCGTCAAGCTCAGCGCCGTCTCATTCACAAATACTCTCCGGGCCACCTGATCCACCCGCACCGCGCCGCAGCACAGCACCTCTGTCTTATGTCTCCGCTTCCGCTTCAGCAGCACATCCACATGGGCCTTCAGGACCCGCAGGCGAAAGGGCTTTGTGATGTAATTGTCCGCCCCGCCCTCCAGGCCTTTTAGCTGCTCCTCCTCCGACTCCCTTGCCGTGATCATGATGATGGGCACGTCCGAATATTCCCGGATGGATTTCAGCACATCGTAGCCGTCCACTTTGGGCAGCATCCCGTCCAGCAGAATCAAATCAATCTGATGATTATTCGCATAATAGATTTCCAGTGCCTCCTGGCCGTCCCCGGCGGTCAGCACCTCAAACAAATTTGCGTAAAAGAAGTCCTCCAGAGTTTTCTGGAGCTTCTGGTCATCCTCCACGATCAGAATTACGTTTCTCATATCATTCATATGTCACACCCCATTTTCTGTTTCATGCTACCTCATAAATATGATGGAAATATGTTTTATTGTATCAAATTTAAATATTTTTGTAACCTTTTCTTCATAAATTTGTGTTATTTTTGTTAAAGTTTCTGTTTCATGAAAGCAAAAGGATAAGGAGGCCATCCATCATGAAAATTCTCGGCATGCAAAAACTCACTCTTCTGGACTACCCCGGTCACGTGGGCGCGGTGCTTTTTCTGGACGGATGCAATTTCCGCTGTCCCTTCTGTCAGAACGGCTCCCTGGTTCTCGCACCGGAGGCGCTGCCTCAGATCAGCCGGGAGGAGCTGTTTCGCTTTCTTGAAAAGCGCCGGGGCATTCTGGAGGGCATCTGCGTCACCGGCGGGGAGCCCACCATCCACCGGGAGCTGCCGGAGCTGATCCGCGCCATCCGGGACTTCGGCTATCTGGTAAAGCTGGACACCAACGGTACAAACCCCTCCATGCTGGCCCGGCTCCTGGAGGAGGGCCTGCTGGACTATGCGGCCATGGATATCAAGGCGGGGCATCTCCACTACGGCGCCGCCAGCGGCATCACCTGGGACTTTGGCGGGATCAGCGGCGGCTCGCCGGACTTCGGCGGAACCGGCGGTATTACGCCGGGCCTTGGCGGAATCAGCGGCGGCTCGCCGGACCTTGGCGCCGCTGCCCGGCAGCGCTCCATGGACCGGCTTCTGGAAAAAATAGAGCGCTCCGTCCGGCTCCTTCAAGACAGCGCCATCGACTATGAATTCCGCACCACCGCGGTGAGGGGAATCCACACGGAGGAGGACTTCCTGGACATCTCCCAATGGCTGGAGGGCTGCCCCCACTATTATCTCCAGTCCTTCCGGGATAATCCCGAGGTTCTGCTGAAAAACCACCCCTTCTCCGCCTTCCGCCAGGAGGAGCTGGAGCGTTTCCTCTCCCTCGTCCAAAAAAAAATCCCCCAGGCAAGGCTGAGGGGAGTGTAGCCTATGAAAGCCTCCGGCCCGGTCAGATGCCGGGAGGCAGGGAGGTCTTTTTTAAAAACGTTTCGTTACAGTACCGCAAAAACGTCCTGGCGGCGCCGGACAGCTGGCGGTTGGCCAGATGGCAGAGGGAAACCTGGGCCGTGATCTCCGGCACCAGCTCCACAGACCGGAATCCCAGCTTCGGGGTCGGCTGTCCCTCATCCACCGGCACCAGCGTGTGGACATTCATCAGAAGGGCCACGCAGTGCCCCCGGGAAACCATATCAAAAATGTTGCCGAGACGGTGGCTGGTAAATACCACATTGGGAAGAAAGCCGGCGGACCGGCAGGCGGCCACCGCAAAGTCGTACATCATGGTGCCCTCCGACAGAAGGCAGAACTTCTCCCCCGCCAGCTGGTTTAGGGTGAGGGACGGCGCCTGCGCCAGCCTGTGCCTCCGGGGCACCACGGCCACCATGCGCTCCTTTATATAAGGTATGCGGACAATATTTTTGTCCTCCATAAAATGATTCTCAAAATCGCTCTTTGTCTCCCTGGTAAACACGGCGTCACATTTATTCTCCAGCAGCAGCCGGGACAGATTGACCGGATCGTCCTCCATGATCTGGAAGCTGTGATCGGGATATTCCTGTTTGTACTGGTGAATAATATTGGTGATGCCGTAGGAATCCATATCCGGCACCGTCCCCAGCGTGATCACATTCTGGGCCTTCGACGTCATTCTGCGGATGGCCTCGGTGCTCTCCTCTATTTTCTGGCTGATCTCCTGGGCGTAGGGCAGAAAAGCCCTCCCGTATTCCGTCAGCGTCACATGCCTCGTGGTCCGAACAAACAGGGGCGCTCCCAGCTCCGTCTCCATCATCTGGATATGCTTGGACAGGGTAGACTGGCTGATATAAAGGCACTCGGAGGCCTCCCAGAAATTCTGAGTTCTGGCCAAAACAAGAAATTCATGATAATACGATGTCTGCATCCCAAATCTCCCCCACATAAAAACATACTGATCCTTCAGAACCATTCCGAACCGATTAATTCCGAAATCAAATTAATTTTAAGCGAAATGGAATTGCCTGTCAATCTTGGGATTGCTAGAATAGAATCAAACCACAGGTCCAAATGACCCCATTTTTAAAGGAGGCTTACTATGTTTTCTGTACCAGTTACGAACAAGACCATGGAATTGGCGGACTGCTCCGGCGCATGGTTTTTTGATGAAACCTACGGCGTATGGTGTCTGGAGGATATCCTGTACACACCGGCGGCCACCGCTCCGAAATTCCAGCGGCTGAGTATCTACGTCCCCGCGGAATATATGCGGGCTCCGGGACAAATCGATCCTCTGCGCTCCCACGGCAAATACACGGCGGCCACCGCTCCGGTGATCCTGGCGAACAATTCCGCCGGGTATATGCAGATGCCCCACGTCTATCTGGGGGGCCCCAGAGACAATTCCAAGCAGTTTCTGGACGCGGGATACGTGTATGTCACCTGTGGAAACAGAGGCCATGAGTCCAGGGACGAGTCAGGGAAATACGTGGGAAAGGCTCCCATGAATCTCATTGATCTAAAGACGGCCATCCGTTTTCTCCGCCACAACCGGAATGCTCTGCCGGGAAATATGGACCGGATCATTTCCACGGGATGGAGCGCCGGAGGCGCCATGTCCACCCTCCTTGGCGTGACCGGGGACAATGAAAATTATGAGGAGCTTTTGAAGGAAAACGGCGCGTTTATGGAAGAGAGCGACGCCGTCTACGCGTCCCAGATCTACTGCCCCATCATCGATCTGGAGCACGCGGACCTGGCCTACGAGTGGATGTTCCGGGCGGATAAGGAAAATGAGGAATCCCCGGCGGGACCCGCCGGCGTCATGACTCCCTTCCAGGAGGCATTGTCCCGGAAGCTAAGCCGCGCCTACGTCAGCTATTTCAACCAGCTTCACCTGAAGCACCCGGAAACCGGGGAGCTTCTCACCCTGGACCCGGAGGGAAGGTCCGGCAGCGGATATGATCTCCTGATGGATAAGCTGTCGGAAGCCGCCGCCGTTTACTTAAAGCGGCTGGAGGACCGCAGGGAGGACTACACCCCGGAGGAATACCTGGAGGGCCGATATGAATACCTGGCCCCGGCTCCCATGGGCGCCCCCGACGACCAGGAGCCGAAGTCTGACAAGATGCAGGAATTCGCCGGCCCCGGTGTGGCCCTGGGCCGTCAGGAGGAGGCCACTCTGGGTGATCTGCTGTCCCGTCCCCCCAAGGGCGCCCCGGTACCGCCGGCCTCCGAGCCTCCCATGATCACCTGTCACGGGAAGGAGAAGCGGGACTGGCTGACCTGGGACGGAGCCCGGGCCCGGGTGCTGGATCTGGACACCTACGTGCTGCGGCACCTGAGGAGGATGAAGCCCTGCACCTCCTTTGACATCCTCAGCGGCATGAGCGGAGAGAACAAGGTTTTCGGCACCGAGGACAGAAACGCTCTTCACTTTAATTCCACCGTGGCGGAGCTGATCGGCGAGCTGCGGGACCAGTTCCCGGAGGAATACGCCCTCTACTTCCAGCCCTACCGGGAGGCCGTGGGGGATGAGGCGCTGGAGCGGAGGAAATATCTGGTGAATCCCCTGAATTTCATCGGTACGAAGGAGGTTTCCCGCCAGGCGAAGCATTTCCGCGTCCGGGTAGGCGCCGCGGACGCCCACACCTCCTTCTCCGTCAGCATGACGCTGGCCTGCAAACTAAAGGAGGCGGGGCTGGACACCGACTACCGTCTGGTGTGGGATCAGCCCCACTGTGAAGCGGATTATCAGGGAGAGCTGATCCGCTGGATCGAAGAGATCATTTAAACAAAGAAATGGAGGAAGCTATTATGAGCGAAATCAATGATTTGAGAAGCGCGCTGGAATTTCTGCGGACGCAGGAAGGACAGCTGGTGGAAACCGATGTGGAGGCGGATCCGGACGCGGAGATTTCCGGTATCTACCGCTATGTGGGCGCGGGCGGAACGGTAAAGCGCCCCACCAGGGAGGACGGCCCCGCAATGCTGTTTCACAATGTGAAGGGGTTTCCCCAGGGAAAAGTGGTGATCGGTATGCTGGCCAGCCGGAAGAGAGTCGGCATGCTGCTGGGTACCGATTATAAGCGGCTGGGCTGGTTCCTCCGGGACGCCGTAAAGAACCCCATCTCCCCGAAGCTCATGGAGGGGGACGCTCCCTGCCAGGAGTGCGTGTACCGGGCGGAGGATCCGGACTTTGATCTGCGGAAGCTGGTTCCGGCTCCCACCAACACGCCGGAGGACGCGGGCCCCTACGTGACCATGGGCCTCTGCTCCGGCTCCGACCCGGAAAACGGTGACACGGATGTGACCATCCACCGTCTCTGCATCCAGTCCAGGGACGAGATGACCATGTGGATCACCCCCGGCTCCAGACATCTGGGCGCCTTCTGGGAGAAATGCCTGAAGCTGAATAAGCCCATGCCGATCTCCGTCAGCATCGGACTGGATCCGGCCATCTATATGTGCGCCGGCTTTGAGCCCCCCACAACCCCCATCGGCTTCAATGAGCTGCAGATCGCCGGAGCGCTCCGGGGCAAGCCGGTGGAGCTGGCCAAGTGTGTCTCCATCCCGGAAACCTGTATCGCCCGGGCCGAGTACGTCATCGAGGGTGAGCTGATCCCCGGACTGACCATGCGGGAGGACATCAATACCAACACCGGAAAGGCCATGCCGGAGTTCCCGGGCTACACAGGGGACGCCAAGGGGGACAATCTGCCCGCCTTCCTTCCTGTGATCAAGGTAAAAGCGGTGACCACCAGAAGAAATCCCATCATGCAGAGCTGTATCGGACCCAGCCATGAGCACGTATCCATGGCCGGCATCCCCACGGAGGCCAGCGTCATCGATATGATCGAGCGGGCCATGCCCGGCAGGGTGATCAATGTCCACGCGGCTCCCTGCGGCGGCGGCAAATTCGTCACCATCATCCAGTTCCGCAAAAACAGCATCAACGATGAGGGCCGCCAGCGCCAGGCCGCTCTGCTGGCCTTCTCAGCCTTCGGCGAGATGAAGCACGTGTTCCTGGTGGACGAGGATGTGGATATCTTTGATATGAGTGACGTGATGTGGGCCATGACCACCCGCTTCCAGGGCGACGTGGACTTTATCCCGATTCCGGGCGTACATACCCACGTACTGGATCCCTCCAATGATCCCGACTTTGATCCCTCCATCCGGGTGCACGGCATTTCCTGCAAGGCCATCTTTGACTGCACGGTGCCCTACACCATGAAGGACCAGTTCGAGCGCTGCAAATTCCTGGAGGTGGATCCCGCGAAGTGGGTCCCGGAGCTGTTTAAGTAAAAGGAGAACGTTATGCCTATTGGTGTTATAGTAAACGGTCTTTCCGTGGTCATCGGCGGCATCATCGGCGCGGTGGCCGGCGGAAAGCTGAAAAATGATTTTAAGGATAATCTGAATCTGGTCTTCGGCATCTGCTCCATGAGTATGGGCATCAGCACCATCGTTCTGATGGAGAATATGCCCGCGGTGGTATTTTCTGTCATTATCGGCACGGCCATCGGCCTCTGGTGCCATCTGGGCCAGAGGATCAACGGGGGCGCAAAGCTGATGCAGCGGGGCGTGTCCGCCTTTATCAAGTCGGACAGCAGCAAGCTGCCGGAGGAGGAGTTTATGGCCACCCTCGTCACGGTCATCGTCCTGTTCTGCGCCTCCGGCACAGGCATTTACGGCTCCATCATCTCCGGCATGACCGGTGACCACAGCATCCTGATGGCCAAATCCATCCTGGATCTGTTTACCGCACTGATCTTTGCCTGCAACCTGGGTATGGTGGTCTCCCTGATCGCCCTGCCCCAGGTGATTATCTTCCTGATTCTGTTTTTCTGCGCGGGGGTCATTTATCCCCTGTGCACCCCCACCATGATCAACGACTTCAAGGCCTGCGGCGGTTTCATCATGCTGGCCACCGGCTTCCGCATGGTCAAGCTGAAAATGTTCCCCACCGCGGATATGATCCCCGCCATGATCCTGGTAATGCCCATGAGCTGGTTCTGGGTAAACTTTATTTTGCCGCTTGTAAGCTGACATAAAGAGGTGTAAAATGCGTATTATCGTAGGTGTGACCGGCGCCAGCGGAGTGGAGATGAGCTATTATCTGCTGAGGGCGCTTCGGAGTGTGGAAAATATGGAAATCTTTCTGGTGCTCAGCCAGGGCGCGAAGCTGACCTGGGAGCTGGAATGCGGAAAGAAGCTGGAGGAGCTTCTGGAGCTGGCGGATCACGTGTATGACAACTCGGATCTGGCCGCCCGGATCTCCAGCGGCTCCTTTTTGACGGACGGGATGATCGTCATGCCATGCAGCATGAAGAGCCTGGCCGGCATCGCGGCCGGATACGCGGACAATCTGATCAACCGCAGTGCGGATGTGTGCATGAAGGAGGGGCGAAAGGTGGTTCTCGTCCCCCGGGAGATGCCTTTTTCCCGGCTCCATCTGCGCAACCTGAAGGAGGCCGCCGAGCTGGGCTGTGCCATCGTGCCCCCCATGCTCACCTTTTACAACGGAGCGGTCACCATGGAGGATCAGATCAACCACGTGGTGGGCAAGGTGCTGATGCAGTTCGGTCTCACCTTTGATCAATTCAAGCCCTGGACGGGAGCCTCCCCGCTTTCGCGGGATTCCCGATGATCAAAAAAAGAATCAAAGCTTCAAGCAATACCCGGCTCCCCCGCGCTTGCGGACAGCCGGGTATTTTATCATAAAAAAGGGCGCCGAAAACGCAAAAAGTAGAGAAATAGTAGAGAATAATCCTCTATACTGAACCTTTGAGGAGGTGGGGAAAATGAAAACGAAAATCCTGATCGCTGACGATGAGAAGGATATTGTGGCGATGCTTCGCTGTTTTTTTGAAAGCAAAGGCTTTTTGGTCTTATCCGCCGAGAGCGGAGCGGAAGCGCTAAGGCAGGTGGAAAAGCAGCCGGAGCTTATTCTGCTTGACATCAATATGCCCGGATTGGACGGACTGGAGGTCTGCAAACGCATCCGGGATCACATATCCTGTCCGATCCTTTTTCTGACCGCCCGAATCGAAGACGCCGACAAAGTAAAGGGCTTTGCCGCCGGCGGTGACGATTACATCGTAAAGCCCTTTTCCCTTGTGGAGCTGGAGGCAAGAGTGCGGGCGCACCTGCGCAGGGAAGCCCGGCATACTTTTGAGACTCGGGTGCGGTTTTCCGGCGATTTAGTGATTGACTACTCGCAGCGCTGTCTTTTTTTTGCGGACCGGCGCATTGGACTTGCCAAGAAGGAGTTTGATATTGTGGAGCTGCTTTCTCAAAATCCGGGGCAGGTCTTTGACAAGGAACGGATTTATGAGCTCGTCTGGGGGTATGACAGCGACGGAGACAGCAGCGTGGTGGCGGAGCATGTCCGCAGAATACGGACCAAAATCGGGGCATATACCGACCGGGTATCGATCGAAACGGTTTGGGGGTGTGGGTACAAGTGGGTAAAATAAATCGTCCCGGACGGGATCTGTCTCTCCGCAAAAGCCTGATCGTTTATGTCGTCGTCTTTGCTTTGCTTGCCCTGCTGCTTTCCGTAATGACCGCTTCGGTCTGTAGCCGTATCACTGATAAGATCCGTTCCTCCTATCCCTCAGCTGGTGAAAAGTATTATTTGACCAATGAGCAGGGCGAACAGCTGGGGGACGGCGCCTTTATCAGCGACTCGGCCGCCCCTATGTCCGGGCAGGACGAACGCGTCATCGCTTTTTTGGAGCTATTGCCCCTAATCGCCACACCGGTTTATTCCGCCCTGTGTATCCTGGCGGCGTCCTTCCTGTTTTACCGGGACAAGCTGAAAAAACCGCTGGCAGAGCTGCGGGCGGCGTCCGAAAAAATATCCGACAATGACTTGGACTTTTCCATCGAATATGACAGCGGGGATGAATTGGGGCAATTATGCGCTTCCTTTGAAAGCATGCGGGCCGCTCTCGCAAGAAACTTTTCCAAAATGTGGCGGCAGGTCGAGGAACGCAGGCAGCTGAACGCCGCCTTCGCTCACGATCTGCGCACCCCGCTCACCGTACTGAAGGGGTACAATGAAATGCTGCGGGCCAGCGAATCGATTCAGACGAGAGAAATCGCCGCCACCATGGGAAAGCACCTGTCCCGCATGGAAACCTATGTGAGCAGCATGAGCAGGCTCCGGCGCATAGAGGATACTCAGCCGGAATACAAATGGATTTCGCTGCCTCCCTTCTTGTCTTCTCTGTATGAAAGCGCGAAGATTGTGTGCGAACAAAATGGGAAAACGCTGCTTTTCCAAAATGAGGTGTCCGTTTCCCGGCTGTCTCTTGACGGTTCCTTTGTCTCACAGGTGTGCGACAATCTCATCTCAAACGCGGCGCGGTACGCAAAAAGCACAGTGACCTTGTCTTTTTCTTTGCAAAGTAATAGGTTGCAAATCTCTGTGTCGGATGACGGAAAGGGCTTTGATAAAAAATATCTGAGTCAAGTGACAGCCCCCTATTTCACAGGAGAAGCGGACCACTCCGAACACTTTGGCCTCGGGCTATTCATCTGTAAATTGCTCTGCGAACACCACGGCGGCCGCTTATGGATTGATCCGCGTTCAAGCGGCGGGAAGGTGTCCGCGTTTTTCCAATCGCCCCTTGTAGATAAAAAGTAGATCATTTCCCCTTATACTCTCCAGGAAAACACCTGGGGAGTATTTTTGCTCCCGGAAAGGAGCTTGGATATGGAATTAAGGACAATGGGGCTGACGAAAAAATTCGGCCGGGTCACCGCCGTGGACGATTTGAATCTCACGTGGACAAATGGCGTTTATGGTTTACTTGGGGCAAATGGGGCGGGAAAGACGACGCTTATGCGGCTGCTGTGCAACCTTCAGACTCCCACGTCCGGGAGGATTGTTTTGAATGGCAAAAGCATTGTGGAGCTTGGGGAAACGTATCGAAAGCTTTTGGGGTATTTGCCCCAGCACTTTGGGTATTATCCCGATTTTACGGCGCTTGATTTTCTGCTGTACGTCTCCGCCTTAAAAGGGTTAGGGGAAAAAAACGCAAGGAAAAAGTCAATGGAGCTCCTTGAAGCGGTGGGTTTATCCGGGGAAAGCAATCATAAAATCAAGACCCTTTCCGGCGGAAGGAAGCAGCGTTTGGGAATCGCGCAGGCCATGCTGGGCGATCCCCGCGTTTTAATTTTAGATGAGCCCACCGCGGGGCTTGACCCGAAGGAGCGGGTGCGCTTTCGCAATTTGATCAGCGCCTTCGCAAAAAACCGCATTGTGATTTTATCCACACACATTGTTTCCGATGTGGAGTTTATCGCGGAAGAAATTATGATGATGAAATCGGGGCAAATCGTTCGCTCCGGAAAGCCACAGGAAATCACATCCGAGCTTGACGGGCAGGTATGGGAATGTACGGTGCCGGACACCTGGGCAAAACGATATGCGGCCTCCTTTCTTACCACCAATCTTCGCAACACGGACCGGGGCGGGACGATATTAAGGATCCTCTCGGATCGTCCGCCGGCGGAGCACGCGGTACGGGTACGGCCGAATTTGGAGGATTTGTATTTATTCTACTTCAAAGGAGACGAGGAAGGATGAAAAAATTAATTCAATACGAACTGCGGAAAATATTTTCCAAGCGCCTTACGCAGGCCGCCTTGACCGCCTTGCTGCTTTTATCGGTTCTTTTGGGCTTTTCCACTTATGAAAATATGTATGCCTTTGACGGGAAAGACCGGGAGGGCGCGGGACGGACGGCTGTCGAAATTGATCAGGCTATCGCAAAAAAATATGAGGGAATCCTGACGGATGAAAAGGTACGGCAGATGATGGAGGACTTTCGACTCTCACAGGATCCGCACGGTATAAACGCGGCCTATCTCTATCAAAATGCCCTGCAGTCGGCGCTGTTTCGCAGGTTTTCTGATTTAAAGGGCGACTGGAACGGTCTTTGCGTTTCTGATGTATTCGGAAATGAAGAAATCAAGATCGGGTATACCTACGGCCTGCTCAAAACAAGTGAAAATATGGTAAAAATATTTATGGCTTTATCATTCGTCACCGCCCTGATGACCGCGCCTGTTTTTTCCGGGGAATACGGAGGCGTTGACCGCATTATTTTGACAAGCCGGTACGGGAAAACAAAATGCGCGGCGGCAAAAATCATCGGCAGCATTTTCGCCGCGCTGATCGTGACTGCCGCTGTTTCGGCAATGAACCTTATATTTGCCTTGGTCCTATACGGAGGCGGCGGGTTGGATTGCAGTATTCTCTTCGCTCCCGCAGGCTTTGTGGAGGGGTACATTCCATACAATATTACCTGCGGTACCTTGCTAAAATATCAAATACTTCTGGCTTTTACCGGCTCGGTCAGTGTCGCGGGGATCACACTCGTCTTATCCGCCCGATGTAAAAGTCAAATGGCGGCGTTCGCCGCTTCCGCGGCAATTTACCTTTTCCCGATCCTGCTGCCTGTTTCCGAAGCAAGCCCGCTCTTCAAAATCCTCGCGCTTCTGCCGCTGTATCACGCGCAGTTTGTCTCCCTTATGTCGGTGGAGCAAATAAGCGGCAATGTGCTATACGCGCAAATGGCCGTACCGGCCGCGTTTTTATTTCTGGGAACCGGTGTGTTTCTTTCCCCCAGGATTTTTGCAAATCATCAGGTTGCATAACCAGTCATTTCAACCATAAACAGCGGCCATGCTTTCTCAAAAGCCGCTGCTTATGGCTGCTAACGATCCGTCAATTGGCGGCCTGCCTCTCGTCCATGCACTCAAAATGTACTTGTTCTTCCCGGATCGTAATGGTCACAGCATCTGTGCTGGATGCCGCCGCCAGCCGTTCAAGCTCCTTTACCATATCGTCCTCGCTCATTTTCAGGATATTCTCCAGATCCCCGTCATTCCAAAACGCGCGTACGGCATGGATCATGCCCTCAATCTGGCGGTCCCTCTCACCGACGGTCACGGTTTCCGCGTCCGAAATATGATAAGAAAACTGGTAATACAGACCGCACCATGCCGCCGCCCCGTTTTTACTTGCCGTCTTCTGGGGAAGCGTCTCTTCATAATAAGGGCTGACGGGCTCCCCGGCGTAGCCGCTTTGAATTGCCTTCCCGTTTTCCATGCCGGAGAGAAAGACTGTTAATTTCACAAAGGAAAGCTCTTCGTCAGTGAAAGGGACCAGAAAATCATTCCAGCCAATATCCTCACTGATCCTCTCCATCCGGTCCGGGTTTTCATTGGTCCATTCCAGTAAAGCCCGGTTAAAATCGGAAAGCGGCAGCTCCTCATAGCCAGGTGTTTTCAGGGTGAGCAGAGTGCGGTAATCCTCCTCCGTTCCATTTGGGTACCTGCGCCGCTCCTGGTCGTGATCCAATCCCGTACCCTGAGGCTCTTCATCCTCCGCGGACAAGGGGAAATACGCGTATTCAATGGCAACGCCAAGCTCCGGGGTCCGCAGATAGGACATTATTTCGTCTATATAACCTTTGAGCTCTGCCAGCATGAACGTTTCATTTTGCAGCTCGCTCTTGGTCCGGTTGCGCAGAATGTCGTTCAGCGCGTCTTTTACGCTCAGGCGCGTATCGTTGTAATCCTTGACCATAATATCCGCATTCCGAATGGTAAGCGTGTAGGTGTATTCCAGCGCCGCGTTATCCTCCCAGGCAGGAAAATCGCTCGCGGCGGCTCCGCTGTAATCCCGCGTCCGCCAGTTTTCAGCGGTGAGCGGCTCCAGCACGTAAAACAGGAACGAGGCGGTTTCGTCGCTGTCCTTCATCTGGTACAGCGTCTCGCTTTTGAAAAATCTCTCCAGCAGCTCCGCGTACTCCGGCGTGTCTGTCATCCTCCAAACCTTGTTTTGAAATTCCGAAATCTTCATATGCCGGTAATCGTCGAACCGCAGGGCCAGCAGCTTTTGATAGTCCTCCTCGCTAAAAGAATCGTCCGGCCGCTCCGGTATCCCGTCGGATGCCCCGGTATTGGATACCGCGTTCCGCTCCGGGCCGCCGCTTTGCCCGGCGCACCCCATCGGCACACTCACAAAGACAAGGACCGCAAAAATGATGGATAGGTATTTCTTCATAGTAGATACTCCTTTCTGTCACCCTTTCCGGGCACAGCTTTAGAATACAGTCCCAGCTTGAATTGATTTTGTACCCAATATGTTTTTTATGTGGAGATAAGAAAAGCGCGATTTTTAGAATTGTACGGAAACCATAACCCCCTGCCCGGTATTTTCTATCTTGATTTCCGCTCCGTGCAAGTCAAGAATTGTCTTGACGATATACAGGCCCAGGCCCGTACCGCCAGTCTGACGGTTCCTTGACGGATCCACGCGATAAAACGCTTCAAACAGCTTTGGAATGTCGCCGTCCGGGATATGTACGCCGGTATTCTCAATCGTCAGCTTTATTTTTTCGGCGTCCTGCCGCAGCTTTACCGATACCTGGTTCCCCGCCGGGGAGTAGGCGGCGGCGTTTCCCAAAAGGTTGTCCACCACCTTTTGAAGAAGCCGCTCGTCGCCGGAAACAAAAACCTCCGGGGCGATCCATTTTTCGACGGTCAATTCCCGCTGCATAAACAGATCCTCGCAGGCCAAAAGGCACTCATTGACCAGATTGCCGAAATCAAACCGGCTTTTTTTGCAAACATAGCCCGGCGTGTCCAAACGGGAGAGCGTCAGCAGCTCCCGCACCATTTTTTCCAAAGTATCCGTCACCGCCAGCGACTCGGCAAGATAGGTAT
Organism: uncultured Lachnospiraceae bacterium; assembly: GCA_964528295.1. Classification (GTDB taxonomy): domain Bacteria; phylum Bacillota; class Clostridia; order Lachnospirales; family Lachnospiraceae; genus Choladousia. The sequence goes on along the minus strand of CAZGRM010000013.1, from coordinate 10,485 downwards.
CTCTGTCCTTGTAGCGTCCCACCTGATAGAGCATCCCCTGAAGCTGCCCTTTAATGATGGTGATGGGCGTCTTTAGCTCATGGGACGCCGCGGAAAAGAAGTCGACGCGCTGCCTTTCCAATTCCCGCTCCTTGTCGATATCCGCCCGCAGCTGTTCGTTGGCGCTTCGCAGCTTTTCCAGGGCGGACGACAGTTTTCCCGACAGGTCATTTAGGCTGTCGGCAAGAATGCCGATCTCGTCCGTGCGCCGGATGGTACAAAGACCGCTGAAATCCAAGGCCGCCATCTGCTTTGATCGTTTGCTGATCCTCTTTATGGGCGCCGTCATGTACACGGTGTAGAAAAAAGCCGCAACGATGGAGACTGCTATGATCACAACGCTTAAAACGGGGACTGCCTTTTGAAGCGCCTCGGCCACCTGGCTTTCCTTTTCCGTGTTTTTGGAAAAGAATACCGTGTACTCCTCCTCGCTGTCCGCAAAGGTCAGCTGACACCATTGTGATGTGTCATTCCTGTTGAACTGCTTCAGTTCCTCGCTGTCGCTTTGGAGGAGGTGAAAAACGAACTCGCCGTCATTTTCCTCAATCGTTCGGCCGGAATAATCCTCAAGGACCAGTAACACCTCCTCTTTTGTATACCGGGAAAGCTCCTCGGTCAAAAGGGACAGCTCCTCATCTATCACGGAAAAGTCATGCGTATAGATGTATGGGGCAAATTGGGTGATACAGAAATATGTGACAGAACAGCAGGCCGCCATCAAAGCGGCGGTGATCAGAAACACTTTAACCGACAGGCTGCTTCTAATTTTCTTTATCAATCCTATATCCCACCCCTCGAATTGTTTCTATGTAGTCCGCGGTTCCAAGTTTTTTTCTCAGATTTTTGATATGCGTGTCGATGATCCGTTCTTCCCCATAAAACTCATACTTCCAGAGCATTTGCAGCAAGTTCTGCCTTGTCAAAATTCGCCCTTTATGGTTGAGCAATTCCCGGAGAATTTCAAATTCCCTGGGGGTAAGATCAATCCGTTCTCCTCCGGCCCGGACCTTGTACCCGTCCAAATCCAGCACCAAATCCTTATATTTTATCGTCCTCGGCGTATCCTTCTGTTTTGATGACCGCCGCAGGACGGCCGCGATTTTCCGAAGCAGAACGGGCATGGAGAAGGGCTTTGTGATATAGTCGTCCGCCTGCAGGTCCAGCCCCTTGATCTGATTTTCTTCTCCGTCCAGGGCCGTGAGCATGATAATCGGCACATCCGACCTTTGCCTGATGACCTCGCAAACGCCGTAGCCGTCAATTTTAGGAATCATAAGATCAAGCAGGATCAAATCGAAGGGCTGCTCCGAATATTTCGCAAGAGCTTCCACACCGTCAGAGGCCAAGGTAACGCTGTGTCCGGCCTCCTGGATAAAATCATGCAATAGTGCCTGTATGGATAAATCGTCCTCCACAATCAAAATTTTACTCATGGCGCACCTCCTGACGTAGATTATAACAGAGTAATTTGAATCTATTGTGTAGATTTGAAATTTTTCCAGCTTTTGTCCGTCAGCCTTTCCCCGTTCCCTTTCTGGTCCCGCATATAGGAACTGCTGTCCGGTCATAAAAAACCGGAAGTGCGGTATCCATCGTAATTGGAGAACCGCACTTCCGGTTTCGCGCTAGAGCGTGTTTGGAAATTGCTTGTGCCTGGATGGTTGGTCCAATTTGTGGGATATCCGAGTCCGATTGAGGAGGCGTAGTGGGGCTACGCTGACGAAATCGGGCTCGGATAGGCCGCAAAGTGGGGCTGCCAGACAGGTGCAATGAATTTTCAAACACACTCCAGGAAGGTATGTGAAAATCAACTTGTTTCTCTCCGCATAGGGGCGCCGCGGAGGATTTTACGGCTTATTTTTCCTTTATCGATACGGGAGCGCATCCCGCGCGGAGGGGCGGGGCTCCTTTGCGGCGGTCCGGATCCCGGCTTAGCGGCATCCCTGTGGACCCTTCCTGCCTCTTGCCGCTATGGCAGGGCGGCTTTCAGCGGAAATGTTCCTTTGGGGACTTCTGTCATTGATTTGATTTCTCCGCCATTCCCAATTCCGCCGCCGTCTCTGCCTCGGCTCCTGCTTTTGATTCCGTATCGGCCGAAGCGTTCTGGGGCAAGGTACCCAGACTCCGGCACCAGTAGCCGAATGGCCGGCAATAGTCCGTCCGGTGAACCATCTTAAACTGAGAGAATCCGAACATCTGGGCCATGTAGCGTTCCTGTCCATTCTGTACACCGGGAACGCCGATGACCCAGGTCCCCTCCCGGGTAGTACCGAGAAGCAGATGGCGGTACTGATAAAATCCGTGGAGAAGGAAGCTGCTTCTGCCCACCTGCACTCCCGCTTGCTGAAGCCGCATCACATCACAGGGCATGATCTGGATACAGCTGGTAAATTCCCCGTCCTCAAAGGGCTGAAAATGTGTCCTCATCCGGGACAGCTCCTGCCATACCTGCTGCCTGGAAAGCATGCGACCCTGCATATAGGGCTGGCTCTGGCCACCCCTCTGCCCCCGTCCAAAGCTCTGCCCCCGCACAGCCCCCTGCCGCCGCGCTGAACTCTGTCCCGGGGCAGACTCTTGCTTCTGCGTTGAGCTCTGTCCCGGGGCAGATCCTTGCCGGCGCATTGCGCTTTGACCCAGTTCAGACTCTTGCCGTAGCATTGTGGTTTGACCCGGCTCAGACCCTTCTCGGCGCTCCGCACTTTGACCCGGCTCAGATCCTTCTCGACGCTCTGCGCTTTGCCCGGAGGCAAACCCTCCCTGCCGCACTGGGCTTTGGCTCAGCTCAGACCCTTCCCGGCGCTCGGCACTCTGACCTGGGGCAAACTCTTCCTGCCGCACCGGGCTTTGGCCCAGCTCAGACCCTTCCCGGCGCTCTGCGCTTTGCTCGGGGGCAAACCCTCCCTGCCGCACTGGACTTTGACTCAGCTCTGACCCTTTGCGGCGCTCTGGGCTCTGACCCAGGGCAAACTCTTCCTGCCGTACTGGGCTTTGACTTAGATCAGACCCTTCTCGACGCTCTGGGCCCTGCTCCGGGGCAAACCCTCCCTGCCGCACCGGGCTTTGGCTCAGCTCAAACTCTTCCCGGCGCTCGGCGCTCTGCTCCGGGGCAAACCCTCCCTGCCGCACTGAGCCTTGACCCAGCTCTGACCCTTCTCGGCGCTCTACGCTCTGACCCGGGGCAAATTCTTCCTGCCGCACTGGGCTTTGACCCAGCTCAGATTTTTGCCACGGTATTGAGCTCCGCCCTGGCTCTGACCCTTCCCGACGCTCTGCGCTTTGCTCGGGGGCAAACCCTCCCTGCCGCACTGGACTTTGACCCGGCTCAGACCCTTCTCGACGCTCTGGGCCCTGCTCCGGGGCAAACCCTCCCTGCCGCA
>CAZGRM010000013.1:0-6969 GCA_964528295.1 uncultured Lachnospiraceae bacterium | reverse complement strand
GGGCTTTGACTTAGATCAGACCCTTCTCGACGCTCTGGGCCCTGCTCCGGGGCAAACCCTCCCTGCCGCACCGGGCTTTGGCTCAGCTCAAACTCTTCCCGGCGCTCGGCGCTCTGCTCCGGGGCAAACCCTCCCTGCCGCACTGAGCCTTGACCCAGCTCAGACTCTTCCCGACGCACTAAGCTCTGCTCCAGGGCAAACTCTTCCTGCCCCGGCTCCCGACCTTGGGCTGATCTTACGCTTTGCTTTGATTCCTGAATTTGCGTTTGCCACCCTGCCTCTCCGTGTGCTTTTGTGCCACCGCTGCCGATATCCCCCATCCAGTTTCCTCTTCTGCTTTCCCCACCGCCGCTGCGATTCTCCGCCCAGTTTCCGCTCCTGGTTTCTCCACCGCTGCCGTCATTCTCCATCCAGTTTCCGCCTCTGCTTTCCCTATCGCCAACATAATTCTCCATCCGGTTCCCGCTTCCGCTTTCCTCACCGCTGCCCTTATCTTCCGACATATTCTTGTTTTTATTCCTCTCAGCCGCCTGCCTTCTTTCTTTCTCAAATTGCTCTTTCGATCCCTCTTCCGCCGCCGGCTCCGGTCCTCTGGCTTCTTCGCTTTTTGTTTCTGGCAGCTCCAGTACGAAACGCTCTGCTATCACAGGCTCGTCATCCCAGACTGTGATATAGCTCCGGTCGTCGCCGCTCTGGATCCAGATGCCGGACAAGTCCTCCAGCCGGTATTTTCCGTTCCAGACGGGCCGCTCCGCCTTGTAGGCCCATTCCTCCATCATCTCACTGCCGGGGCTCATGGTGCCCATGGGCAGCCCCAGCAGATATCCCTTCTCCCGCACAAAGCCATAGACCCTCACCGGAGGCTCCGGCTGACCGGCCGCGGTCACCCGAAACAGAATCCTCCACATTCCGTTTCTCAGCTCCACCTTGGCAAAGCCCGCGTTCTTCTGTTTTTTCCCATCTATGTACTCATAAAAATAAGCAATAAAACGCCTGTATTCCGGCATTTCTCATCGTCCCCTTCCTATAGACATACTTATGCTTTATTTTATGCCCGGCTCCTCCGAAAAATACCCTCTCTGCCAAAACGGACAAGACATTCAGCGCCTTCCCCCGCGCACACAAAACGGCGGCCCCTCAGAAAAACTCCTGAGAGGCCGCCGCTCCGCTGTTTCTTCAGCAAACCAGCTCCAGGGTGCTGCCCGCTGTACCCCTGGTTACCACAATCTTTTTTTCAATCCGCTCCTTCAGCTCATCCACATGGGAGATAATCCCGGCCAGCCGGTCGGCCACCGCCAGCTCCTTCAGGATGGTGATGGCCTGATCCAGGGAATCCTTGTCCAGGGAGCCGAAGCCCTCATCGATGAAAACCGCATCCAGCTGAATGCCCCCGGCATGCTGCTGGACCACATCGGACAGCCCCAGGGCCAGGGAGAGGGAGGCCTTGAAGGCCTCGCCGCCGGAAAGACTCTGGACACCGCGCGGGCGCCCGGTATAATAGTCAAACACGTCCAGCTCCAGCCCCGTCTGGCTGCGGAGGTTCCCCGCCGTCTCCCGGCGCCGCAGCAGATAACGGCCCTCCGTCATCAGTGCAAACCGCTTGTTTGCTTCCTGGATGATCTGACGGAAAAATACGATCTGGATATATTGCTCAAAGGCCAGCTTCTGCTTCCCCTTCAGCTCCCCGTTGGCGGTGTCTGACAGGGAGGCCAGCATTTGGTAATGCGCGTTTGCCTCTTCCATTTCCCTTTGCTCCCGCAAGAGATGGGCTCGAATTCTGCCGTTTGCCTCCAGGACCGCATGTCTTTTTTTCTGCCTGTCCAGAAGCTCTCCCCGTTCCCTTGCCAGGGACTCCTTTCGGGCAAGAAGCTCCTCCATGGCCTCCGCCTCCTCCTGCTCCGCCTGATTTTTCAGGGCCTCCAAAGCCTTCTGCTCCCCCGCCTGCCTTCTTCTGCATTGCTCCTGCTTTTCCACCGCGTTTTGAAGTCCCTGCTCCAAAAGCCGCCGCTCCCGGTCCAGCCGATTCAGGGCCTCCAAAGCCTCCTGCCTGCTGCCATATTCCAACCCCTGTCTCAGAAGAGCCTGCCGCTCTGCCAGGCCCTGCCGCTCTGTCCTCAGCTGAATCTCCCGCCGAACGGTCTCCTCCAGCTCTCTCTGGCGCTGTGTCAGCTGCTTCTCCCACTCCGGGATCCGCCGCTTTAGCTCCTGCTTTTTGGCATAGGCCTCCTCCGTCTCCCGGCGTTTCCGAAGAAGCTCTCTCTCCGCCGCCTGACAGCGCTCCGTCTCCGCCCCGAGATAGTGCTTTATCTCCCCTGTCACAGCAGAAATCTCCCCTACCTCTGAAAACGCAGAAGGTTCTCCTCCTTTACCGGAAAACGCCGAGGATACCTTCTTATTTTCGAGCAGCCCGACCAATTCTCCCTCTTCCTCACTGGAAAACGCCGCAGATACCTTCTTCTCCTCAGACAGCCCGGCGGATCCTCCCTCTTCTTTGAGGGATCTCGCAGCCGCGGTCTGTCCCCCGGAAAGCTCCGGCGAAGGATCCGGATTTGTCAAGGCGAAGGGAGGCACTCCGTACTTCCGGCACCGTTCCCGCAGCTCCTGCCAGGCCTGCTCCTGGCGTCCCCGCTCTCCGGAAAGCCGCCGTGCCGCCTCTGTGGTCCGGGCCAGGGCCTCCTCCTTTTCCCGGGACAGCCTTTTTAACTCCTCCTCCGAGGGTACCGAAAAGCCCTTCACCGCAGGGGAGGGGTGGGCGGTGGAACCGCAGACGGGGCAGGGTTTTCCAGGCATAAGCGTCTCCGCCAACACCCCGGCCTGGCCGCTGAGATAGGCCGCCTCCAGATCCACATACTCCTTTCCCAGCTCCCTGCTCCGCTCCCGCAGCTCCGCAAAGCGGCTCTCCTCCCGGGATACCGACGATACCAGACGCACAAGCTGCTCCAGCGCCCTGGCCGTCTGACTCATCTCCTCCAGCCTCCGGCGGTTCTCCTCCTCCCGGGCCTGGAGCCGGAGAAGCTCCTGCTCCGGCGTCCCAAAGGCGTCCAGAGTGCGTTTGCCCTGTTCCAGTCGCTCGGTCTCCTTTCGCGCCCTCTGATTCAGGGTCCGTTCCAGCTGTTCTTCCTCCGCCTCTCTCCTTTGCCGCTCCCGCAGCGCCCGATCCACCTGGTCCAGCTCATCGTACCGTCCCATCCCTGCCTGGAGGGCGGCATACTTCTGCCGCTTCCGCTCCGCCAAAGGCTGCTGCTCGCGGGCGCTTTCCACCTCTTCCCCGCACCGCTTCTGCTCCTCCTTCAGCCGTCTCAGCAGTTCTTCCTTTTCTGTCATCTGCTGCCTGGCCCGCTCCGCCATCTGACGGCGGCCGATCCGCTCCTGCACTCCTTCCGCCTCCGCCTCGATCCGGCGAAGCGTCTCCGCCTCCTTTTCCCCGCACTGCCGCTCCCGCTCCAAAAGCTCCTGAAGAAAAGTCAGCAATTGAGGAAGCTGATAGGCCGCGTCCGCTTTTTTCAGCCCCCGAAGCCGGGGCTCATCCCCGCTCTCCGGCAGGAGCCGGATCTCCTCCGCGTACTGGCCGATCCTCTGCCTCGTCTCCTCGTAGGACTGCTTCACCTCCAAAAGCCTCCGCTTCAGCTCCTTCTGAAAATCCAGATAGCAGCCCGTGTCAAAAATCTTGCGGAATATTTTTCCTCTCTCCTCAGTGCCCGCCAGGAGAAGCTTCAAAAAATCCCCCTGAGCGATCATGGCGATGCGGACAAACTGGTTCCGGTCAATTCCCAGCAGCTCCTCCACCGCCTTTGTGGTCTGCCTGCTCCCCGTCACCACCCGGCCATCCGGGAAGGTCAGCGCCGCATCCGCCCCCTCCTTCGTCATTCCCTGGCCCCTGGCCTTCGGCCGCAGATACTCCGGACTCCGGCGCACTGTGTACCGCTTCCCCCGGCAAGAAAATACCAGCTCCGCATAGGTTTTTTCCGCACCGGAGGCAAAGTCGGAGCGCAGCATGTCCGCCCTGCGGTAATCTCCGCTGGCTTCCCCGTAGAGGGCAAAGACGATCCCGTCAAAAATCGTGGTCTTCCCCGCCCCCGTATCCCCGGTAATCAGATAAAGCCCGTGGGTGCCAAACCGGGAAAAAGGCACCTCCACTGTCCCCGCATAGGGCCCAAAGGCACACAAGGTTAATTTCTCCGGCCTCATTCCGCCGCCTCCCCTCTCTGTTTTTCTCCCGATCCTTCGCTCTCAGACGGGACCTCCGCCGCCCCGGCGGTCCTTTTCCAGATTTCATTTACAAGCTTTTCCTGCTCCCCGCTCAGGGGCACGCCGTTTTGCTTCTCATAAAACTCAGCAAAAAGCTCCTGGGGCGTCTTTTCCTCCAGGCGGATCTCCTCCTCCCGGATCTGCCCGGCGTCCCGCCGCTCAAAATCCAGCCGCATAATATTGGGATACACGGCCCGCAGCTTTCCGATGGCATCCAGTATCTCCCCCTGGTCCGTCAGGGTCACGTGAAGATAATCTCCGGCATCCGCCGCCCCGGCCACCTCCGGCTTCACCAGCTCCTCCAGAGGTCCCCGGATTTCCCGCAGATCCCGCAGCGGTACAAGGGGAATGGTGCCAATCCGTACCTTCCGTCCCCCGGCCCGATCCTCTTCCCATATCACCCTCCGCATATCAAAAACATCCCGCTGCTTTGACAGTGCCCCTTCCTCTATCCGGACTTCCGGGGCTTTGCTCTCTCCATACGCTTCCATTCGTGAGCGCTCCTCCCCGATCTCCACCACCGTCACCGATTTCCTGTGGGAGGCCTCGGAAAAGGAATATTTCAGAGGGGAGCCACAGTACCGAATCGTCTCCCTCCCCACCCTCTGGGGTCCATGGAGATGCCCCAGGGCCACATAGTCAAACCGCTCCACCACCGACGCGTCCACCTGATCGGAGCCACCCACCGACAGCTCCTCCGACTCGCAGGTGCTGGCCCCGGTCAAAAACTGATGGGTCAGGAGAATATTCACCCGATCCTCCTCCAGGCAGACCGTCTCCAGCGCCGCCTCCACCGCCTGCTGGGTAGTCTCAATCTCCCTTCCCGGGAAAAACCGTCTCACCGCCGCCGGCTTCAAAAAGGGCAGAAGATAAATATCCACCTGCTCCCCATCCCGCCCGGTCGCGGTATACTTCCGCGCCGTCCCGTCAAAAGCCCGGGAGAGAAAAATTCCCGACCGCTCCATCATCCTGGCGCCGTAAGCCACCCGCTCCGCCGAATCATGATTTCCGCTGATAGCCCACACCGGAATCCCCAGCCGCACAAACCCATACAAAAACTCATCCAGCAGCTCCACCGCCTCCGCCGACGGCACCGGCTTATCATACAAATCCCCCGCAATCAAAATCCCATCCGGCCTCTCCTCCTCAGCCAGCTCCAAAATCTGATTCAAAATCCACCTCTGGTCCTCCACCATAGAAAACCCATTCACCCGTTTCCCAATATGCAAATCCGAAATATGAAAAAACCTCATCCCTACCTCCCCTAACCAAACAATCACTCACAACATTAACTCATCATACCAAATCCCACCCCCTCAATCAACATGATTCCATTAAAAGTTACTGTTTACCCGGACACCACAGTGACTGTCTATTGGCTGACGCATAAACAATATCAACCAAAACCTCGGCGGGGATCGGAGGACAGGGGCGGCGGGCGGGGCCTTGTAATGAACGGTCTAGAACTACTTAGACGCCGGCCTTTCCCGCAGGGGCATAAAATCCGGCGTTCAACGCCGGATTTTAAGTTCGCTCTGTCCGAGTGAGCTGGCATCAGCCAGCGAACGAGTTAGCGAACGCTGCCCCGTAGGGAAAGGCCGGCGTCTTAGTAGTTCTCCGTGAATGATGGCCCCGCCCGCAGCCCCTGTCCTCCGATCCCCTCACCACCACCCAAAAAAACCCCCGCAGCCACCCGCCGCGGGAGTCCCAAAATCCATTTTTTCAATCAATCAAAGCGCCGTCCCCTGAGCAATCATAGCCTCCGCTACCTTCTCAAATCCGGCAATATTCGCGCCAATCACATAATTGCCCTCAACGCCATAACGCTTCGCCGCGTCAGAAATCTTAGCATAAATATCATTCATCATCTGCTGCAACTTCTGGTCAACCTCCTCAAAGGTCCAGCTCAGACGCATACTATTCTGGCACATCTCCAGAGCCGAGGTACCTACGCCGCCCGCGTTAGAAGCCTTACCCGGCAGGAACAGCATACCGCTCTCCAGAATGTAATCCGTAGCCTCTCTGGTAGTAGGCATATTCGCGCCCTCCGCCACTACGGCACAGCCATTCGCCTTCAACGTCTTAGCGTCCTCCAGATTCAGCTCATTCTGAGTCGCGCAGGGAAGAGCAATGTCACACTTAATGCTCCAGATTCCCTTGCCCTCTGTATAAACCGCACTGGCCACCTCATCGGCATACTCTTTGATTCTGCCCCGGCGAACCTCCTTGATCTCCTTCACCACATCCAGCTTAATCCCCTCCGGATCGTACACGTATCCGTTGGAATCACTCATAGCCACCACCTTGGCGCCCAGCTGCTGCGCTTTCTCGGTGGCGTAGATCGCCACATTACCGGAACCGGAAACCACCACCGTCTTTCCGGCGATATCAATCTCATGCTCCTTCAGCATCGCGTTCAGAATATATACAAGGCCGTATCCCGTAGCCTGTGTACGCACCAGAGACCCGCCCCAGGTCAGGCCCTTTCCGGTGAGAACGCCCTCATACAGTCCGGTCACTCTCTTGTACTGTCCGTACAGATAGCCGATCTCTCTTCCGCCCACGCCGATATCTCCCGCCGGCACATCCTCATCGGCGCCGATATATTTCGAAAGCTCTGTCATAAAGCTCTGGCAGAAGGCCATTACCTCGCGGTCAGATTTACCCTTCGGGTCGAAGTTGGAACCGCCCTTGCCGCCGCCGATGGGCAGACCGGTCAGG
>CAZGRM010000012.1:0-32984 GCA_964528295.1 uncultured Lachnospiraceae bacterium | reverse complement strand
GGACAACGCCGATTGATGTTTACGCCCGGTATGTCCGGGAGATTGCGGGGGAATACACCGCCCAGGCAGAGAACGGAGGAGCCGCCGTCACCTTGCCCGATGGCGTTACCGTCACTGTTACCGGTGCTTTGCAGGACGCGCGGACGCTGGTTGTGGTTCCTATTCCCGAAAGCGAAAAAGAAATATGGGAGTGGTTTGCGGACAGTCTGGCAGATGCGGGTACGCCTGTCCGAGCCTACGAAATTTATTTCTTCGACGCGGACGGAAACCGTCTCAGCGCGGAGGGTGCGGTTATCACCATAACCGCGCCTTCTGTGGACGGAACGCTGATTTCCTGCTCCGTGAATACCGATGGAACCGGCAAAGCCCTGGACTCCGAGGCCAGTGCGGGCAAGCTTACCTTTACCGCCGACGGCAGCCATTATTATGTTTTGGCAGAAAAAACAGAGGCGGAGCGGCCGGTTGACCCGGAGAATCCTGAGACGCCGGAGAATCCCGCGGCATCGGAGACATCCTCAGCATCTGGGAATCCTTCAACGTTGCGGTTTTCGCACTCATCTGACAGTCCTGCGACCGGCGACAACAGCAATTTGCTTCTATGGATGATCCTTCTGACGGTTTCCGGCCCGGGTATTCTGCTCCTGCTTCTGCCGGGCTGGAAAAAGAAAGAGAAAAAAAAGGAAGGTATGGAACATGGGCTCTCCAGTCGAAATCATATCCCCGGCAGGGGCTTGTGAAAGCTTTGCGGATTTATTACAATAATGCAGAGTGAAAATGCTTTGAGGCGTGGACGCTTGCGTCGTGACAAGCATTTCTTCAAAAATTGATTGAGTGAGGACAATTACCATGATGGATATCAGGGAAATTAAGTATTTTGTGGCGTGTGTGCAGACGGGATCCTTCAGCAAGGCTGCTGAAATCTTGTTTACGACGCAGTCAAGTGTCAGTAAGGTCATCAAAGCGATGGAGGATGAGACTGGCAGCCAGCTGTTTGAGCGGCAGTCCAAGGGGATACGGATGACACAGGAGGCGGAAAATATTTATCCGTACGCGTTGTCGGTGCTTGAAAATATGCGCAAAATACGGACAAAAGAGAAGTGCATGAATGTCCCTGTTTTGCGCCTGTCCAGTAATCCCAGCTCCTGGTTTGCCGATACCTTTGTGAAATATTATGAGCTTCATCAGAAGGAGAAGATTCATTATCAGATCTATTCGGCGGACAGCAGGGAGATTGTGGAGAGGGTGAGAGAGCGGAAGGATGATCTTGGCTTTGTCTATGTGATGAAAAATCAGCTGGCGGCCTTCCAGTATTATCTGTCAAGAAATTATTTGGAATTTCTTCCGCTGAAAGAGACAAAGACCACCATATATTTTGGAGGCGGCTTTCATGAAACAATAAACGACAGCGAGAAGATTGACTTCTCGGACCTGAGATTGATACAGCGCTTTCCTGATGAGTTTTCTTCGGATAATTATTGGAATATTTCAGATAGCAATGGGCGTACGGCGGCAGAGGCGGAGACGGTGATTACTACAAACAGTGATTATATTATGGAAAGGATTTTGCGGTTCAGTGATTTGGTAAATATAAGCGGAGAATATTTGTCCGGACTTCCGGCGCAAAAGATTTCAAATGGAGTCCCTTTTGGGGAACCGGGAGCGAATATCCAGTTTGGGTGTCTGAAACGAAAAGAGGATATTCCCGAGCTGGCGTCTGATTTTCTGAATTTTTTAATAGAAAAGGTTTAATCGGTACTGTGAAACAAAGAAAAGACCCTGCGGATGGGTCTTTTCTTTGTTTTGATGTTGTAATTACCAATTGATATTTTGCGGAAATATATAATTGGGTGACTTATGAGTTTATAATAGCGTAATGTGAATGAGGGAACAAGCCTCCCGGGGGGATATTTTTTGGGAAAAAAGGCATTCAATTTTGGCATAGAATATCATGCGAAATGTGAATAGCCAATATCCCCCGGGGAGGCTTGTTTCGCGGGCGGAAAGAGATAAAATGAATTTGTTTAAAATCAAAGCATTCAGGTGGGAAGCTTATTTAAGAAGAGCAGGGGAAGGGATTATGCGATCATCGGGATTAATAAAGCGAATACTGAAAAGAGTGGTATTACTGGCGGCTGTCATGCTGCTGCTCTCTGTCGTCGTTTTTATTTTGGCGAGGCTGGCGCCGGGGGATCCGCTGCAGTCCTTTTACGGGGACAAGCTGGACAGTATGTCAGAAGCGGAGATCGGGGCGGCCAGAGCAAGATTGGGGCTGGATTCGAATCTGTTTGTACAGTATATGAGATGGCTGGCAAATGCTTTTCATGGAGAATTCGGCATTTCCTTTAAGTACAAACAGCCTGTCATGAATCTGATTCCCCCTCTTTTGGGGAATACGTTAGTTTTGGGGGTTACGGCATATGCCGCTGTGTTTCTTTTGGCAACGCTGCTTGCGGTATTCTGTACGCTTCATGAGGATCATTTCCTGGATCGATTGATCTGCCGGATTGGCACAATTTTGTATTATACGCCGGGGTTCTGGCTGGGCGTAGTGCTTGTGTTGATTTTTGCGGTAAATCTGGGCTGGCTGCCCAGCAGCGGAGCCTACGACGTTGGGATGAAAGAAAATCTGCCGAATCGAATCCAGCATCTGGTACTGCCGCTGTTTGTAATGATTTCCAGCCACCTATGGTACTATGCGTACATGATCCGAAACAAACTGCTGGATGAGACGCGTAAGGATTATGTTCTGCTGGCAAAATCAAAGGGGTGTACGCGAAGAGAGATTGTCCGGAAGCACTGCCTGCGAAATGTCGCTCCCACGATTGTCAGCATTATGGCCATCTCGATTCCCCATGTGACAGGGGGCACGGTGGTGGTGGAGTCCGTATTCAACTATCCGGGCATCGGAAATCTGGCAATTGAGGCGGCGAAATATCACGATTATAACTTGCTGATGGTGGACGTTTTAGTCACTGGCTTTGCGGTGTTTGCCAGCAGCTTCATTGCCCAGACCATCAATGAAGAAATTGATCCCCGCATGAAGGAGATGGAGATGATCAAATGGTAGAAAGGGATATAAATCAGGATTCCGGGTTTGAGATCGTCGGCGCGGGATATAAGCGCCATGAGCCACGGACCGGTAAAACCACATTGCGAATGAAATGGAAGGGGAAGCCAATCGCGGCGATGGTCATTTTGAGTATTGTGGTACTTGGCTGTGTTTTCGCTCCTCTGATCACAAATCACGATCCGTCAAGATATTATTATGAGGCTTTGAGCAAGGCGCCGGATTCGGAGTTTTACTTTGGGACCGATTCCATGGGAAGGGATCTGTATTCGATTATGTTCTACGGGGGCAGAGCCTCCTTGATGATCGGTGTTCTGGGAGCGGCGATCATAGCGGTGATCGGCATCAGCTACGGGACACTCAGCGGAACGGCCGGGGACAGGGCGGACGCGGTTTTGATGCGGGTCGCGGAAATGTGCGGGGCAATCCCCTCGCTGCTGTTCATTTTGATCATTACCGCGATCTTTCCGGCAAGGAATGTGGTTTCCATGTCCATCGTGGTCGGAATTACCGGATGGTTTGGCCTGGCCCGTATCACAAGGACGGAAGTGCGGCAGATCCGCAACGCGGATTATATCTTATACGTAAGAAGCACGGGGGGAGGGTTTGCCTATGTGATGTGGCGGCATCTGATTCCCAATTTCCTTTCCGCGATTATGTTTGTTGTGGTTTCCGGCGTGAGCAGCTGTATGACGACCGAATCCACACTCAGCTTTCTGGGGCTGGGGCTTCCTCTGGACGTGCTTTCCTGGGGGAGTATGCTGTCACTTGCTGACAAGGCGCTGATTACGAATGACTGGTGGGTCATTGTTATTCCTGGCGTGTTTTTGGTGGTGACATTGATTTGCGTTACGGATCTTGGAAATTTTCTGCGAAAAGAGACTAACAGAAAATCCAGTAATCTGTAAACCGTCTGAGGTTTACGGGACATTAGTGAAAAACGTTTGAAATTTGCGGTATGTTAGCGAAGATGGTATCGGATGGATTCCTGGTATACCATTTCACTATATATTATATGCGCCGCATGGCGTAAATTATGGGAGGAACGAAAATGAGGAAAAGAGCAATAACGATTTTACTATCGGCATTTGCGGGAATCATGCTGACAGGCACAACCGCTTACGCGGAAATGAATGAGTCCAATACGCTGATTTACGCGGGGGAAAATGAGGACTGTATTAATCCCTTAATGACCAATCATGACGAGATTACGGATATCATTTTCTCCGGACTGATGAAATATGACGCGAATGGAAATCCCGTTACGGATCTGGCGGAGGGATATGAATATGATGAGGATGCCAGAAAGTATACCTTCCATCTTCGGGACGGCGTGAAATGGCATGACGGGGAGGATTTTTCCGCGGAGGATGTGGTATTTACATACGAGGAGATTCTGAATGACGAGACATTGGGCACCAGCCTCCGGACGGATTATGAGGACATCTCCCAGGTAACGGCGGTGGATGAGAATACCGTGGAATTTACAATGAGCGAGTATGACGCGAATATGCTGGGATATTTCACGATGGGAATTGTGCCGAAGCATCTGCTGGAGAACACAGAGGATATGAATACGGATCCCTTCAACCAGGCGCCGGTGGGGACCGGGCGCTACAAATTTATCGAGTGGGACACCGCCGGCGGGATGATCACGCTCCAGGCCAATTCCGAATACTATGACAAGGTCCCGAATATTGAATACATGGTATATAAGACTGTCGCTGTGGAAAGCACAAAGGCCACCATGATCCAGTCCGGGGAAGCGGATCTGGCCTGGCTGAATTCCAACTACGCGGCCCAGTTTAAAGGGGATGACGATTATCATAGCTGGGTGTTTACTACGGCGGATTACCGGGCCGCTTCTATGGATATGGCGTCGGATTTCTGGTCAAGAAACGGAGATTCGATCGGTGTTCTGAACTACGCGCTGGATAAGGAAGCGATTTGCCAGAGCACCCTGCAGGGGCAGGGATGTCCGGCATACAGCCCCATTCAGAGGAACCTCCTGGGAAGCAACCCGGAATCAGATATCTATCCTTATGACCCGGGAAAATTTGCCGAGGAGATGGAAAAGCTTGGCTGGGAGAAAAATGAGGATGGCATCTTTGAGCGGAATGGGGATGTATTTCATTTCACGATTCAGACCCGGGATTTTGAGGAGGAGCGTATCGCGATCGCGAATATGATGTCCCAGATGCTGAGGGATGTGGGCGTGGAGATGGAGGTGGTACTGGTCACCAAATTTGACTGGTCGGCGGGCTATGACGGATTCCTGGCGGGGTATGCGACTCAGTTCGACCCGGATATGATTTATAAACAGTATGTGACTGATGCCAGCGACAACCGCATGAAGTATTCCAACGCAGCCGTGGATGAGCTGCTTGCGGCGGGGCGGCACGAGGCGGATCCCGGGAAGCGAAAAGAGATCTATGCGGAGTTTGAAAGGGTGTACGCAAAGGAGCCGGGCGTATTGCTGGCGGTTTATCTGAATGGGGACTATGTGGGGACAAACGCCCTGGAGGGTCTCGACACTACGAGAGTGCTGGGACATCATGCGGTGGGTGTGATGTGGAATATCGAGGATTGGACTCTGGACAGATAGCGGGATCCCATTTATCCTTCGGGCTGCCGGCTTCGGCAGTCCGATTTTTATCGGCCTTTTACGGCGAGGTGAGAACATGACAAAGGAAGTGCTCAGGCTGGAAAATCTGGCCATCAGTTTTGATACAAGGAAGGGCGAGGTGGAGGCTGTCCGGGGAGTGGATCTGACGGTGCGGGAGGGGGAAATCCTCTGTATGGTGGGAGAGTCCGGCTGCGGCAAGACGGTTCTGTGTCAGTCGGTGATGCATTTGCTGCCTCCCTATGCCCGGGTAAAGCAGGGGAAAATGATCGTGTGCGGGGAGGACATTACGAATTACACGGAGCGGAAAATGCGCGGGTTCCGTGGCAAATCCATGTCCATGGTATTTCAGGATCCGCTCACAACCTTAAATCCGACCATTCCCATTGGAAAACAAATCGTAGAGGCGATTTTGAAGCAGGAAAAAATCCCGGCGGCTGCCGCAAGAAAACGCGCGTTAGAGCTTCTTGATCTGGTAGGGATCGAGGATGGGGAAAACAGAATCCGTCTCCAGCCCCACTTTTTCTCCGGGGGGATGAGGCAGCGGTGCGTTCTGGCGGTGGCCTTAGCCTCCAATCCCCGGATCCTTTTTGCGGACGAAGCCACCACCGCGTTGGATGTGACGGTGGAGGCAAAGATTTTGGATCTGTTGATGGACATTCGCAGGCGGACCGGCGTCGCGATTGTGTTTATTTCCCATGATCTCGGGGCGGTGGCCAGGATTGCGGACCGGATCGCGGTCATGTACGCGGGAAAAATCGTGGAGATTGGCACGGCGGAGGAAGTATTTTATGACCCGAGACACCCCTATACCTGGGGGCTGCTTTCCTCCCTCCTCGCATTAGCGTCCAAGACCGGGGAGCTAAAATACCTGCCCGGTATGCCGCCGTCCCTTCTGGATCCGCCCAGAGGAGACGCGTTCGCGGAGAGAAATGAATATGCGATGAAAATTGACTATGAGGAGATGCCTCCGATGTTTCCGATCACAGAGACACATTACGCGGCGACCTGGCTGCTGGATCCGAGAGCGCCAAAGGTGGAGGCGCCGATACATTTGAAACCGGGGAGTGGATTATGGGTGAAAAAATAATGATAGAAGCGAGAAATCTGAAACAGTATTTTCGGATCAGCGATACTTATATGGTGAAAGCGGTGGACGGAATATCCTTTGGCATCCGGGAGGGGGAGGTGTTTGGGCTGGTCGGAGAAAGCGGCTGCGGGAAATCCACAGTTGCCCGTTCCCTGACCGGCATTTATAAGCCGACCGGAGGAGAAATCCGCTATGGCGGCGTATGTGTCACAGGAAAAGAGGCGGATGCGGGGAAAATCCGCCGTATGAGGCAGGAGATTCAGATGATCTTTCAGGATTCCGCCGCTTCTCTGAATCCCCGGATGACGGTGGAGAAGATAATCCTGGAGCCTTACCGGATCCAGCGAATAAACGCCGGAAGGGAGGAGAAGAAAAGGCGGCTGCTGGAGATGATGAAAAATGTGGGACTTTCGGAGACCTATCTGTCCAAAACCCCGGGGGAGCTTTCCGGCGGGCAGCGCCAGCGGGTGTCGATCGCAAGGGCGCTGATGCTGAACCCAAGACTGATTGTCGCGGATGAGCCGGTGGCCTCTCTGGATATTTCCATTCAGGCGCAAATCATCTCCTTGTTCCAAAGATTGCAGAGAGAAGAAAAGTTCTCCTTTCTCTTCATCGCCCATGATCTGTCTGTCGTCCGCTTTATTAGTGATCGGATTGCCGTTATGCTGAAGGGGAAAATCGTGGAACTTGCGGATACGGAGGAATTATTCCAAAACCCGCTTCACCCATACACAAAATCCCTTCTGTCGGCGATCCATGTGCCGGATCCCGTTTACGAGCGGAAGAAAAAAATCCTGTATTATGATCCCAATATCCGGCTGGGGGAGGCCCTGGCGGAGGTATCCCCGGGACATTTTCTGCTTCAATAGGCGGGGGATATCCAAAAACGGAATAGAGATACATTCCAAAAATGAATACCAAAACATCCCCCGGGCGGGGTTGCCGGGAAAATATCGCTTTGCTAAAATGAAGCCGAAAATGATAGCGCCTGTCCGGCGCATGCGTTTGGCCCCGGGCAGAAGTGCGGGGGAGATAAAAAATGGGCAAATATATCATAAGAAGGCTTCTACAACTGATTCCGATCTTAATCGGAATTACCTTTTTGTCCTTTGCCATGATGCGGCTGGCCGGAGGGGACGCGGTGACCTATATGTATGAAAACGCGGGCGCGGCGGTCTCTCAGGAGATTATTGATCAGGCCAAGGCGGAGTACGGGTTAGACCGGCCGTTTCTGGTCCAGTACGGGTCTTGGCTGGCGGGAATGGTGACCGGCGATATGGGGGAAAGCTATGTGTCGCATAGGGATGTGTACGAGACCTTTATTTCAAAGCTTCCGGCGACCATTCTTCTGACGGTTTCTTCCATTCTTTTGACCGTGCTGGTCGCGGTTCCCCTTGGGATTTTATCCGCGGTCCGGCATAACCGATGGGTGGATTACCTCATACGCTTTTTGAGCTTTGCCGGCAATTCTATGCCTAATTTTTTTGCGGCTCTGGTGCTGATCTATTTTCTGTCTATTCAGTTGGGCTGGCTTCCTGTCATTACCAATGACAATGTAGGCCAGAGTCTTGTACTTCCTACGCTGACCCTGGCTATTTCAATGGCCTCAAAGTATACGAGGCAGATCAGGGCCGCTGTTCTGGAAGAGCTGAACCAGGATTATGTGATGGGCGCCCGGGCAAGGGGCGTCCGGGGGAGAGTGATCATCTGGAAAAGTGTCATGAAATCCTCCATGCTGACCATCGTAACGCTGCTGGCCTTATCGATCGGGAGCCTGCTGGGCGGAACCACCATCGTTGAGACCATTTTTATGTGGGATGGCGTGGGAAAGATGGCGGTGGACGCGATTACCATGCGGGATTACCCGATAGTTCAGGCGTATGTCGCGTGGATGGCGGTCATCTATGTTCTGGTAAATCTGATCGCGGATATCGTTTACCATTATCTTGACCCCAGAGTGCGGCTGGGAGGTGAGGGAGCGTGACCAGGAAAGAGGGGAGGACTGTCCGGACGCGGAGGATCCAAAAAAATCATATAAGGGGGAAGCTGGTTTTTTTTGCGGTTTTGGCGCTGCTGCTGATCTGTGCCGCGGCATTTGCCAGATATCTCTGCCCCTATGATCCCTACGCCCAGGATTTGACCATGGCTCAGAAACCGCCCAGTCTGGCCCATCCCTTTGGGACAGACCGCTATGGCAGGGATTTGCTTTCACGAGTGATCATCGGCGGCACCGCCAGTATTTTTTCCACATTGATCTTAGTCATCATGATTACCGTAATTGGTACGGCGATCGGTATCGTCTGCGGATGGCGGGGCGGCTGGGTGGACACTGTTTTGATGCGAGTCTCCGATTTGTTTCTGGCGTTTCCGGGATTGGTCTTCGCGTTGGCGGTGGCGGGAGTATTAGGCGGAGGGATTCAGAACGCGGTGATCGCGCTGGCGGTGATTGGCTGGCCGAAGTTTGCCAGACTCGCGAGGGGCCTTACGCTGGCGCAAAAGGAGGCGCCGTACCTGATGGCGGCAAGGCTTTCCGGGAGCGGCACTCCGAAACTGCTCGTAAAACATATCCTGCCGAATATTGCGGGGCCGGTCCTTGTTACCTCCGTGCTGGATATCGGTACGATGATGATGGAGCTGGCCGGCCTCTCTTTTCTGGGGCTTGGGGTGAAGCCGCCGATGGCCGAATGGGGAAGCATGATAAATGAGGGAAGGAGTATGCTTCAGGTTTGCCCGTGGATGGCGCTGGCGCCCGGCGCGGCGATTTTTTTGACTGTTATGATCTTTAACCTGCTGGGGGATACCCTGCGGGATTACATGGACCCAAAGGAGAAAAATAAGTAAAGAAGGAGAACGAGGATGAAGAAAAAATGGATGGCGGCGCTGCTCTTTTGCGGCGTACTGATGGGACTGACAGCGGTACCGGCGGCCGCGGAGGAAAAAACCTTTGTTTACGGTACGACCGGATATAGTGAGGAGATGGGGGACGCGGGGTTAAATCCCCATGATAATTACTCGGGCTGGAGCGCGCTTCGCTACGGTGTGGGAGAGACGCTATTTAAATACAATGACAGCATGGAGGTGGAGCCCTGGCTTGCCACAGAGTATGAGTTTGTGGATGACCGCACTGTGAAGATTACGCTTCGGGAGGGAGTGCGGTTTTCCAGCGGGCGTTTGATGGACGCCCAGGCGGTGAAGGAGTGCCTGGAGGATCTGATCGCGGTTCATGACCGGGCGCCCAGTGATTTGAAGATTGAAAGCATGGAGGCGGACGGACTGTCCTTGACCATCCATACCTCAGAGCCTTGTCCGGCTCTTATCCATTATCTCGGGGATCCCTATGGCGCGATTATCGATATGGAATATGGGATTCAGGGAGAGGGCGGCAGCGCTAACGTGGCCGGAACGGGCCCGTATATCGCCACCGAGGTTACACCGACTCAGATCACTCTGGAAAAAAATGAGAATTACTGGGGCGGGGAGGTCAAGGTGGATCATGTGATTGTAAAATCCTTCTCAGACGCGGGAGCTCTGTGCGCGTCCTTGCAGACAGGGGATATTCAGGGAACCTACGGGCTCCAGTATGACAATTATGTTTTATTTGAAAATGATCCGGGGTATACGATCCACTCGGTTCCGACCAGCCGGTGTTTCTTTGGCCAGTTTAATATGGATTCTGAGATTGTGGGGGATATCCGGGTGCGTAAAGCGATTGAGATGGGGATCGATAAGGATTCTTTCTGCCAGGTCCTCGCGGATAACCGCTGTGTGCCGGCCGTCGGCGTATTCCCCGGCAGCTTTTCCTACGGCAATGACGCTGTGACCGCGCCGTCCTATGACCCGGAAGGCGCGAGGGCGCTGCTGGAGGAGGCGGGATGGACGGATACGGATGGGGACGGATACGTTGACAAGGACGGGCAAAGGCTGACCGTGAAGTGGCTGACCTACCCCTCCCGTCTGGAGCTGCCCCTTTTGGCCACCTACGCCCAAGATACGCTGAAAGCCATCGGCATTGATGTGGATATTAATAATACCGCTGACCACAGGACCTATGCCGCGGACGGGGATTTCGACCTCTATGTGAGCTCCGTCACAACGGCGCCCACCGGTGACCCGGAATACTTTTTTACAAGTACGGTGGTCGGATCAAAAAATTATGGGAATTATCAGAATGACGAGGTGACGGCGCTGGTGGATGAGCTGCACGTCACATTTGATGCGGAGAAGAGGGGCGAGCTGGCCGTGCGGCTGCAGCAGCGGATCCTTGATGACTGCTCCTTTTTCTTTGTGGCCCATCTGAATATGGGAATTGTCACAAGGTCAAATGTGACTGGGATAGGGGCGCACCCGTGTGATTATTATGAAATCACTGCGGAGCTTGAAATGGAATAGAATTTCGTTCGGTATCGAAAACGGTGGAGGGAGACGGCGCACTATGGAACCATTGCTGCGGGTGGAACATATCACGATATGCTATAACGGAAAGCCGGTAGTCCGCGATCTCAGTTTTGATTTGCGTCAGGGGGAAATCCTTGGAATCGTGGGGGAATCCGGGAGCGGAAAGAGCACTATCATCAAGGCGGTGATGGGGCTGCTGGGCGGCGCCGGAATGGTGACGAGAGGCGACATTTATTATAAAGGAAGAAATGTAATAGAGATGCCGGAAAGGGAGCGGAGAAAGCTCCTGGGGCCGGAGATCGGAATGGTATTTCAGGACTGTAAGGCCGCGCTGTGTCCGATCCGCAGGGTGGGGGATCAGATCTATGAAAGTATATCGGAGCATGAGAGAGTGTCCAGAAGCGAGGCCGACCGGCGCGCGGCGGAGATAATGGAGAAAATCGGACTTTCGGATCCCGGGCGGATCCTTGGCAGCTATCCCTTTGAATTGTCGGGGGGTATGAATCAGCGGGTAGGTATCTGTACGGCGATGGTTTTGCGCCCCTCTCTTTTGCTGGCGGATGAACCCACCAGCGCGCTGGATATGACCGCGCAGAAGCAGGTGGTGGAGGAAATGAAGCTGATGCGGAGGGAGTATCAGACGGCGTTGATTGTGGTGACGCACAATATTGGCGTGGTCAGGGCGATGGCCGATCAAGTGCTGGTACTTCGGGACGGAAAAAGGATGGATTACGGATCACGGGAGGCGGTTTTGAATCATTCAATAAACGCGTATACCAGAGAGCTGATGGACGCTGCGCCCCGTCTTATCCGGGGGGTGTGAGAATTACGAAATGGGGGAAAGCAATGACTGAGACGGTACTGGAGGCGGAGCATCTGAAAAAGGTTTTTATTTTCGGTAAGAAAACCGTTACCGCGGTGGATGATGTCAGCTTTACTCTGCGGCGGGGACAGTGTCTGGGAATTGTGGGGGAGTCCGGCTCAGGAAAGAGTACGATTGCCAAGATGATTACCCATCTCACGGAGCTGACGGAGGGAAGCGTACGCCTGCTGGGGAAGGATATTACGAATGTGAGGGGGAGGGAATTGAGAAGGACATACCGGGATATCCAGATGGTATTTCAGATGCCTGCGGAGTCCTTTGATCCCCGGCGCACTCTGGGGGACGGCATTGGGGAGAGCCTGAGAAATCTTGGAATGAGCCCCGGTGAGACCCGAAAGAAGGTGGAGGAGCTGCTGAGGAGGTGCGGACTGACGCCGGAATTTGCGGACCGCTATCCGCATCAGGTCAGCGGAGGCCAGTGCCAGAGAGCGGCCATTGCCCGGGCCCTGGCGGTGAATCCGGCGGTTCTGATCTGCGACGAGGCCACGAGCGCGCTGGATGTGACCGTGCAGAGGCGGATCCTGGAGCTTTTGGGTGAGCTGAAGGAAAAGGAGAGGCTGTCCATTTTGCTGATTTGCCATGATCTTGCCCTGGTTCAGGCCTTCTGTGATGAGGTGCTGGTGCTCTACCGGGGCCAGGTGGTGGAGCGGGGGATTCCCGATGAGATCATCAAGGCCCCGAAGGAGGAATATACCCGAAAATTAATCGATTCCGTATTATAGAAGAGAGATTCTGAAACCCCTATGCGTATAGATTTGAGGATAGATGTAAGTATTGACATTATAACGAACCCGTGATATGATACGGTCATACTGTTGGCAAAAATGTATTTTCGCGTAAGGAGGTATCGTGTGGTACGAAAAAAGAAATGGCTCTCTCTTTTGACCGGATGCGCGGCGGTGCTGGCTGTATGGGGCGCCGGATGCGGGGCTGTCTTGGCGGAGGAGAGCAGTGGGGAGGCTTCGGGCCCGGAGAAAATAGACGGGACGAGGTGGCAATATAACGAGGAGGAGGACGTATACTGGCAGACAGGGATCGTCTACTGTGGGGATCCGGCGGATGAGGCCTATGAGAATCTGGGCATTTACGTCCCGGGAGCCTACCTGGATGGGACGGAAAACGGGGACGGGACGTACACCTGTGAGCTCAATTTGGCCGGGACGGCGGGGGGCTTCACGGCAGAGAGCGCTCCCATCGTGATACCGGTGGACACCCCGGGCTACGCGGCGATGACTCCGCCCTCCGGCTATGTCAGCGCCGTCTCCTCCTACACAGACGCGGGCTTTGTCTATGTGTACGCTGGCTGTCGGGGACGGGATGCGGGGGCTCCCGCCGGGGTGACGGATCTGAAGGCGGCGATCCGCTATATCCGCTATAACGAGGAGCTTCTGCCCGGCAGCACGGATCGGATTTTCTCCTTTGGCATGAGCGGCGGAGGCGCGCAGAGCGCGTTGATCGGGGCGACCGGGGACAGTGAGCTCTATACGCCCTATCTGGAGGCGATCGGCGCGGTGAGCGGGGTCAGTGACGCGGTGGCCGGCTCCATGTGCTGGTGCCCCATCACGAACCTGGATTACGCCAGTGAGGCCTATGAGTGGAACATGGGCGTGACCCGGTCCGGTCTGGATGAGGAGACCCGGGAGCTGTCGGACGCCATGGCGGAGCAGTTCGCGTTGTATATCAATGAGCTGGGGCTGGAGGATGAGGAGGGGAACACCTTAACCCTGACGGCCTCCGAGGAAGGGATTTACCAGGCCGGCAGCTACTACGATTATCTGAAAACAGTGGTGGAGACCTCTCTGAACAATTTCCTTCAGGACACTGCCTTCCCCTACGCGGCCGAGAGCGGCAAAGGAGGCTTTGGCGGAAGGGGCGGCTTTGGCGGCGATCCGGGCGGCGAAATGCCAGACCTTTCCGAAAACGGAGAATTTAAGGGAGGTTTCGGCAAATTCGAAGGCAAAGGGGATTTGGACGAAACGATGGAATTCCCGGATCAAAAGTCGGAGGGCGGCCGGGGCTTCGGAGGCCCTGAGAACGGAGAGCTGCCCGCAAGGGATGAGGCGGAAGGGACAGAGGACTATTACGCGGTGGATGACATTGCCAGAAATGAGGTTACCGGCGGTGTCAGTCTCTCCGGTACCTACGAGACGCCCCAGGATTACATCGACGCGCTGAACGGGGAGACAGAGTGGGTGACGTATGACAGGGAGTCCAACACAGCCTCGATCACCTCCGTCGCGGACTTTGTCCGTGCGTTAAAAATCGCCTCAAAGGATTTGGGCGCCTTCGACGCGCTGGATGAGTCCCAGGGGGAAAATGTATTGTTCGGAGACGGTGACGGAGAGGGAGACCATTTTGACGCGGTGATGGCGGAATTGCTGGCGGACTCTGAGTATGGCGGGGAGTTTGCGGAGGATCTGGAAAGGAAAGATGCCCTGGGCACGTCCGTGGCCGACCGGGTCAGCATGTACACTCCGCTGTACTATCTCAGTGACTACTACGAGGGATACCAGACCGCCAATGTGGCCTCCCACTGGAGAATCCGCTCCGGCATCAATCAAAGCGACACGGCTCTGACGACAGAGGTGAATCTGGCCCTTGCTCTGGAAAATTACGGAGTGGATGTGGATTTTGAGACCGTTTGGGGGCAGGCCCACGTAGAGGCGGAGCGAACAGGGGACAGCACCAGTAACTTTATCGCCTGGGTGGTTGAATGCTGCAAGTAAGGAAGAATGCTTATGCGGACCGCATTGACGGAACGCAGGGAAAATGTGCCGCAAAGTGGGGAGCGGAGTTTGTGGGAATCTGTTTTCAGACATGTTTAAGCAAGGAAGAAGAAGGACGAAAATGAACCAGGAGGAAAGAAGGATTTATCTGATCAGGGCGCTGCTTAAGGAGATGCCTCAGTACAAGGGCGTTCAAATTCCGGACAGTGAATCGGAGCAGTGGCGGCTGCTGCGCTCTCTTTTCAATGTGCGCCCTCCCTACCCCGCGTCACCGGAGTTTCTGCGGATACAGGACGAATATTTATTTGAGGAAATCAACCGGCGGGGGATCGTGGACAGCAGGACTCTGTCCACCACCAAAGCGGATCCCAGGATTTATCTCTGGCAGGGGGATATCACGACCCTGGGCTGCGACGCCATCGTAAACGCCGCCAACAGCGCCCTTCTGGGCTGCTGGCAGCCCTGCCACTCCTGCATCGACAATATCATCCACACCCTGTCGGGGGTCCAGCTTCGGATCAAGTGCGATGAGATCATGCGGGCCCAGGGGCATGAGGAGGCCACCGGCACTGCGAAGATTACCCCGGGCTACAATCTGCCCTGCCGGTACGTGCTGCACACAGTGGGTCCCATTGTTTCCGGGATCCTCCGCAGGCAGGATTGTGAGCTGCTGGCCAGCTGCTACCGGTCCTGCCTGGAGCTGGCGGCCGCGTACGAGGTGCAGTCCATTGCCTTTTGCTGTATCTCCACCGGCGTCTTTCACTTTCCCCAGGAGAAGGCGGCAAAGATCGCCACGGAGACAGTGGCCCGCTTTCTGGAGACAAACAGCTCGATCCGGCAGGTGATCTTCAACGTCTTTACCGACCGGGATCTGGCCATCTACCGACGGCTGCTGGAGGAATAAGAGCCAAAAAAATCCCGGGGCGGGTAACACCACATCCGCCCCGGGATTTTTTGAAGCTTTTTTAGATATCGATGGCGCCGTAATATCCGCCGTGAACGGCGTCGTAGACCTTGCCCGGCTTGATACAGTCTCCCAGCTGGAAGAACCGGGGCGCGGCGTAGCGCAGCTCCTCCACCGCCTGCTGGTTGGCCCGCATACCCGCGGCCACCAGGATGGTATCGGCGGGGAAGGTGACCTCTTTGCCGTCTCCGTCAACGCAGACCAGCCCCTCCTCCGTGATCTCCTTTGCCCGGGTGTTCAGCTGGATTTTGACGTTGCTGGTCTGGAAGTAAACCTCCAGGCCGATCTTGTGCATCGGTGCCGCGTCGGGAGCGTAGTCTCCACGCATTTCGATGACGGTCACCTTCTTTCCCAGACCGTCCAGATATACGGCGCTCTCACTTCCGATCAGGCCGCCGCCCAGGATCACCACCGTGTCGCCCACCTTTGGAACCGGAGTATGGAGGGCCTCCAGGCCCACCACCTTGGGGCTGTCGTTGATGCCCTTGATGGGAGGCACGATGGGGACGGAGCCCACCGCGCACAAGATGATGTCCGCCTGCTCCCGCTTTGCCAGAGCGGCGGTCAGCTCCGTGTTCAGGCGCACCTCGATGTTGGGGTTTTTCTCAACGCGTTTTGCCTGAAGGAGAGCGAAGGCATACAGGTCTTCCTTGAAGGGGATATACTCCTCAAAGAGCAGCTTGCCGCCCAGACGGCTTTCCTTCTCAAACAGGATCACCTGGTGGCCCCGGGCGGAGGCCTGGAGAGCGGCGGTCATGCCGCCGGGGCCGCCTCCTGCCACCAGGACCTTTTTCGGCGTGGTGGGGGCAAAGGCGGACTGATGCTCCAGCTCCCGGCCGATGACCGGATTCAGGGCGCAGACCTGGGTTCTGGTGCCCAGATACGCGCCAAAGCAGGTAAAGCAGCGGCAGCACTTTGTGATATCATCCTTTCTGCCGGTCAGGGCCTTTTCCGGGAAGAAGGGGTCCGCCAGCAGCTGCCTGGCCATCTCCACCACGTCCGCTTTTCCTGAGGCGATGATTTCCTCCATCATATCGGGATCATTCAGGCCGCCCAGGGTGGCCACCGGCGTCTTCACGTGCTTTTTGATCTCTGCGGCCAGGTGGACGTTGCAGCCGTGCTCGATAAACATGGAGGGATGGGTGAGGATAAAGGAGTCCTTGTATTCGTGCACGCCGGCGGATACATGGATCAAATCCACCTTTCCGTCGATGGCCTTTGCGATCTCCACGCCGTACTCGATGCCGTATCCCCCCGGGGTGTACTCGGCGCCGCTCATCCGAAACTCGATGGGGAACTTTGGTCCCACCGCCTCCCGCACCTTTTCGACGCACAGCAGGGGGAAGCGCATCCGGTTTTCGAAGCTGCCTCCCCACTTGTCCGTGCGGGTGTTGGTGTTGGGGCTCATGAACTGGTTCAGCAGCCAGCCGTGGCCGGCGTGGATCAGCACCATGTCAAAGCCGGCCTGCTTCACCATCGCCGCCGCATTGCCAAAGCCCTGGGCGATCTCCAGGATCAGCTCCTCCGGCATCTCATAGACGTGGGTGCCGTCCGCCCACACCTCGTCCACCGGGCCAAAGCGCTTCGCCTCCCCGCCCCGCTGGCTGCGGTTTCCGGCGAATTTGCC
Source organism: uncultured Lachnospiraceae bacterium (assembly GCA_964528295.1). Classification (GTDB taxonomy): domain Bacteria; phylum Bacillota; class Clostridia; order Lachnospirales; family Lachnospiraceae; genus Choladousia. The sequence continues at coordinate 15,609 of CAZGRM010000012.1, read as the reverse complement.
GCCGTGGGACAGCTCGATGGAGGCCATGCAGTTGTGCCTGTGAATGGCGGCGGCCTCTGTCAGGGAGGGGAGGCTTAAGGGATTGTCCAGCAGGATGTGCTTGGTGTGGGATTTGCCGGTGGCGGAGTGGACGATGCCCTCGCTGATGGTGACGCTGGCGGCGCCGCCCTTCAGCCGCCGCATTTTCTCCAGAATCGCCACCGCGTCCGGGTAGAGACACTCTCACGCCGTAGTCAGGCTCACCCGCCGCTTCAGTTTGAGACGGAGAATCCCGACTACTCGGCGGAGCTGATCGAGCTGGAGGAGCCGGCGCTGTTCCGCAGGATCCGGAGAAATGAGTTCAGCCTTGCGGTGGCCTACTATGATGAGAGCTATCTCACGAGGCTGATGCATTTCATTCCGATTGTGGAGGATGAGGTGGTCCTGGCGGTGCGGGAGGATCACGCCCTGGCGCGGCTGGAGGCGCTGCGCCCCAGGGATATGGAGGCGGTCCCGATCATGGGGATGGATACGTATACCTGTATCAGCCACATTTATCAACAGTATTTCGACCGGCACAAGGTGCACCTGAATGTGGGCTTTTGCGGCAGGCCGGAATCCATTTTGGGGGGCGTGGAGGCAGGAAAATGTCCGGCGCTGGTGACGAAGCTGCAGGCGGAGCATTTTAAAACAAGAAACGTCAGGCTGATCCCCTTTCGTCCGGCGCTTCCGGCCAGGCTTGGGGTGATACTCAGAAAGGATCAGCTGTCAAACCCGGTGTATAAAAATATGATTCGTCTCTTTCAGGAGAGAGTGGGCTGAGAGGAAGGTCCGGTCTGAAAGAGCAGGGAGAAGAGGGAGGTCTGTATGGGATACCGTGTGATAATCACGGATGACGAGCCGAAGGTGCTCCAGCTGGTGAAGCTGCTGGGGCACTGGGAGCAGTATGGAATCGAGATCGTGGATGAATGCCATGACGGCCAGGCGGCTTTGGAGAGTATCAAGAGAAACCGGCCGGATTTTGTGCTGTCTGACATTAAGATGCCGGATCTGGACGGGATCGAATTGATCGAGGAGACGAGAAGGGCGGGGATCGACAGCCTGTTCATCCTGCTTTCCGGATACCGCCATTTTGAGTACGCCCAGAGCGCCATCACGCTGAATGTGGTGGATTATCTGCTGAAGCCCATCGATGAGGCGAAGCTGAATAAGACGCTGGAGCGGGTGTGCCGCCAAATCGACCAGAGGAAGGGGGACGACGCGGGGAAGGCGGAGCTGCTTCGGATCAAGGAGCGCCAGCAGCAGGCCACGATCCGGCCCCTGTGGGAAGCTCTGGTGAAGAACCGGTATGATCCCGAGGTGGAGAGCAACCTAAGCGGCGAGGAGCGGCTCAACCGGGCATACCATACGAAATTTCAGAAGGGCTCCTATCAGATCATCCATGTGGTGACCGATATCAGCGGAGTTTTGGACTCGGCCAATCTGATGATGAACGACGAGATCGTCCGGCTGCTGGCGGGCTGCTTTGAGGGGAGGGCCCTCTATTATTATAAGCAGATCCGGACGGGATACGCGGTCATACTGAATTATCCGCCGGATCACCGGAAAATGATACGGGAGAGCATTTCCGCCCTGTATTACGGACTCCATAATCTGACGGAGGTCTACGGGGAATTTCATCTGAATATCGGAGTCAGCAGGGTACATGACTCCTGCCGGGAGCTGATGAATGCCGGAAGGGAGGCCAGAACGGCGGAGTGGGGGCGGCTGAGCATGAGCCGCAACGGAATCCTGGAGTATGACATGGTGTCCCACCTGAAAAAGATCAATGAGAACAGTATCATTAGCGGGGAGGAGCTGGAGAGCCTGTCTGGCTGTATGAAATATCTCCGCCTGGAGGAGCTGGGAGAATTGTTCGGCCTTCTCTACAGGAGGAGCGGCGTGTATTCGAACTGCTATCCGGGTACCATGGCGGCGGCCGTTTTCCGTATCTTTGACGCCGCGGCGGAGGCGGTGCCGGAGGAGAAGCGGGAGGAGCTGCTGAACGACTGCTTTTCCGCTTATATCAGCGCGGTCACCTTTCCCATGGTGATGAAGAACCTGTACAGGAAGCTGGAGGATTACATCCGGCTCGCGCAGAGAAATTCCCAGGACAAGGTGAGAAAGCCCATTGGAGAGGCGGTGCTCTTCATCAAAAAGAACTACGGGAACCAGATCTCCGAGGAGGACGTGGCCCAGGCCAGCCATGTGTCCACGGCGTATCTGAGCAGGCTGTTTAAGGAGGAGCTGGAGGTGGACTTTCATGAGTATCTGACTCAGATCCGTCTGGAGGAGGCGGAAAAGCTGCTGGCGGAGACGAATCTGTCCGTCAAAGAGATCGCGGGCAGGGTGGGCTACCCGGATGAAAAGTATTTCTCAAAGCTGTTTCGGAAAATAACGGGGATGAAGCCCACCGAATACAGGATGATCTATGGATAACGCAATGATTACGGGAGGGATGGTACTTCTCCTTCTGCTGGGCTTTGATATTTTCGGCGCGGTATCCGGGCGGCTTTCGCTGGCCCTCACCGGCTTTCTGGGGCTGATCGCCCTGCTTCAGGGCTTTCACCTTGTTCAATTGTATCATCAGAGACAGATCCTGCGTTTTCTGGTGGAGGAAAAAAAGCGGAAAACAGCCTCGAAGGCCGTGATGTGGGAGGAGGAGGAGCAGAAGAAGCTGGAGGTGGTCAAAAAACGGGTGGAGCTTAATATGCTCCAGAGTCAGATCAACCCTCATTTTCTCTATAATACGCTGGACTGCATCCGCAGCAGGGCGCTGCTGGACGGGCAGACGGAGCTGGCGCAAATGACAGAGATTCTTTCCAAGTTTTTCCGCTACTGTATCAGCAGGTCGGAGCGCCTGGTGAAGATCCGGGAGGAGCTGAATCATATCCAGGACTATTATTATATACAGAAATACCGGTTTGAGGACCGCTTTGACATGGAGGTCGAGGTGGAGGATGAGAGAATCTGTGACTATTATATCCCAAAGATGACCCTGCAGCCCCTTGTGGAGAACGCGATGATCCACGGCCTGGAGAAGGTGTCCAGGAGAGGCGAGCTGTGCCTTCGGGTTTTTATGACAGAGCGCAAGGTGGTGCTGGTGGTGTCCGACAACGGGGCCGGCATGGACAGGGAGCAGCTGAGGCGGATGAATGAGCGGATGGAGCAGCCCCGCATCGAGGGAAGCAGGAGGGGAAAGCACAACAGCATCGCGGTGGCCAACGTGAACGCCCAGATCCGTCTGACCTTCGGCCAGGAGTACGGGATTCACTACCATTCCCTGGAGGACCAGGGAACGGTCGCTATTGTCCGGATACCGAAAATTGATGACTTTTCACGGAATAAATACGAGGATGAATTGGGGAATAATCATTGAAGGAACTAATGCGAATGGAGCAGGTGGTGGTGGAGGGATGCCTGGACCGGTACTGCCTGACCGTCTATGAGGGAGATATCGTGTGCGTACAGAGCTTTTTCCAGAACAGTCTCTGGGCGCTGATGGAGATCCTGTCCGGGAAGAGAGGGCCGGAGCGGGGACAGCTGTATATGGACGAGAGGGAGGTAAAGGATTTCGGCATCGCTCAGGCGAAGCGGGACGGCGTGTATGTCGTCACCTTCGGGATGGAATTTGTGGAGCAGATGACCATAGCGGAGAATCTCAAAAGAATGGAGACTCCCTTTCGCCTCTATTCCGTCCGAAAAAATGAGGAAAAGGTCCGGGACTATTTCCGGCGGGAGGGTGTGGAACTGGACCCGCGGATGCCGGTATGGAAGCTGACGGACGGGGAGCGGAGGAAGATGGGGCTTCTGCGGGCAAAGCTGTTCGGAGCCCGGCTGGTGATCCTGGACCTGTCCAGAATACAGCTGGAGGGAAAAACGACGGAGGAGATCTGCGAAATGGTGCGGAAGATGAACAGGGAGGGCATGACCTTTCTCATTCTCTCCTCGAAATATCCCCCCATCGCTCGGGTGGCCAACCGGATCCAGTATCTGGAGTCGGGAAGAGACGTCAAGGAGTGGAGGGAGCCGGACGAGGCCCTGAGCGAGCAGATCCGCAGCGGGGATCTCTTCTTTCACCGCACCAGAAATGGCCCCGGGAAATCCGGGGGACTTTTTGTGGGACTGTACGATTATGAGTGGGAGATCTCCGGCGGGATCTGGAGCTACCTGGAGCGGGTAAGGCGGGACAGCCCGGAGATTTGGGAAAAGCATATCGGGATCCGAATTCCCCGGGAGGGGGAGGTGTGCCTGGACGGGACGGTGATCATACTGAGAAACAGCGGAGCGCTATTGCTGGAGAACCTAAGCGTCGGGGAAAATCTGACGATTGCCGCGGGCTGGAGAATCGCCCAGGGCAGGTACGGGATGATACACCCCAGACTGCAAAAACGCCTGGTGGAGGACTATTATCGAAGGCAGGGCCTGAAAAGAGATCTCCGGCAGGTCGGTGAGCTGACCAGAGTACAGCGAAAGATTTTGTCCGTGGAGCGCTGGGCCCTCACAAGGCCGGAGGCGATTTTTCTGGAGCTGCCCTACATGGAGATGAATTCGGAGGAGATCACGGAATTCAGCCGGTACCTGTCGTCTTTGTACGAAAGGGGAATCCGGATTCTCTATCTGTCCAAATCGATGGAGACGATCACCGGGGACTGCCGTCTGGTCATCCAGACGGTGAACGGCACAGGCGCAAAAATTGACACTGTTTCACAATTTTTTCCACCTCCCGGGCGGAGACGGAATTGATATACTTGGATTATCAAATAGGAACCGTAGGAGGTAGAAAATGAAAAGAAAAATTGCGTGTATTTTAACAGGTTGTATGGTATTGAGCGCTTTTTCAACGGTGGCCTACGCCGACACAGAGGGAGCGGATATGACCGGCAAGAAGGTGGGATTTTCACCGGTTATGATGTCCTCGGAGTTCTTTGCGGGTATGTCTGATGATATGGAAGCCTACTTTACCGCGAATGGTATGGAGTTCTCCTCGGCGGACGCGGACGGCGATGTTCAGACCCAGATCCAGAACATTGAGAACTTCGTATCCATGGGTATGGACTATATCATCACCTTCGCGGTGGACGCCTCCGCCATGTGCGACGCGGCCATCGCGGCGAGAGAGAAGGGAGCCTTTGTCATCAACATCGGCACAGTGCTGGAGCAGAGAGACGCTTATGATGTGTGTATCAATGTGGATCAGTTCGATTCCGGCGAGGTGGTAGCTGAGATGGCGGCGGCGTGGATCGAGGAGACCTTCCCGGACGCGGAGGATGGCAGCGTTGAGGTGGCGATCCTGGAGGAGAGAGATTCCGACGACGCGATCCGCAGAAGCGACGGACTCCATGAGATCGAGAATCTGACCTCCAAGGCGTCGGTGGTTTACGTGGCGGAGCAGACCATCACGGACGGCGCTACGAAGGCACAGGAGCTGGCTGACGCGCTGTTCCTTCAGTACCCGGATGTCAAGTGTATCCTGACCTACGGCACCGACATCGCGCAGGGCTCTGACGAGATCGCTCTTCAGAAGGTTGAGAATAAAGACGAGTTTGCAATCTATACGGTAGATACTCCCGAGTTTATCCGCAACAAGATCAAGGAATCCGCGGACAATACTTCTCTGATCCGAGGCACCGTAATGCTGGGCGAGGGTACTCCCTACACCTGCTACAAGCTGATGGACGGCTCCTGGATGGACCGGGTAGAGGACGGCGTTTACAACGAGAGATGTATCGCGATCACATTGGACACTCTGGAAGAGTATTTCCCCGAGTAAAAAATAATTTCCTGATATGAGTATGGATTGAGCTGCCCCCTGACCCGGGACAGCTCAATTTGCAGAATGGTACAGTATTTGAAAGGAAAACAGGGCGTATGAGCAAAATATTAGAGGTGAGAAATGTAACGAAGCTGTACCCGGGTGTCGTGGCGCTGGATGATGTTTCCTTTGATGTGGAGCGGGGAGAGATCCTGGCCCTGATCGGAGAAAACGGCGCGGGAAAGTCCACTGTGATCAAGGCCATCTCCGGGGCGATTCAGCCGGAAAAGGGTACGATCATCATCGACGGAAAGGAGTATTCCAGACTGACCCCGTCCCTGGCAAAGGAGGCCGGTATCGGAGTGGTGTATCAGGAATTCAATCTGGTACCCTCTTTGAGTATCGCGGAAAACGTATTTCTGGGAGACAAGGTGGGCCCCCGCAGAGGCATGCCGGACTTTGCGGAGATGAAGCGCCGGGCCCAGGAGGTTCTGGAGGATCTGGGAGTGAAGATCAATGTAAATACCCAGGTGCAGATGCTCTCCACGGCCCAGATGCAGATCGTGGAGATCGCGAAGGCGCTGGTGAAGAACTGTAAGGTCCTGATCATGGATGAGCCCTCCGCCTCCATTCCCATGGCGGAGGTGGGCAACATGTTCCGAATCGTCCGCAGACTGAAGGAGCGGGGCGTGTCCGTGATCTATATCAGCCACCGCCTGGAGGAGCTTTTTGAGCTATGCGACCGGGTGACCGTGTTCCGGGATGGAAAATACGTTGTGACCAGGAGCGTGGCCGATATCACGAAAAAGGATCTGATCAAATACATGATCGGCCGGGAGCTGACGGAGAAATTCCCGGAGCGGGATGTGAAGATCGGGGAGCCGGTGCTGGAGGTAAGGGACCTGACCGGAAACGGCGATTTCCATATCAATCTGACGCTGCACAGGGGCGAGGTCCTGGGGCTGGCGGGTCTGGTGGGTGCGGGCCGCACGGAGCTGGCCAAGATGCTCTGCGGGGATGTCAAGCCGGAGAGCGGCGAAATCCTGGTAAAGGGAAAGGCGATGCGGGCGTCCTCCGTCGCGGACGCCGTGGATTTGGGGATCGGGCTGATCCCGGAGGACCGGAAGCAGGAGGGCGCTTTTTTGGATTACAGCATCGAGTGGAATATCCCGGTCATGAGCCTGCGCCAGAACAGCAAAAGAGGGCTGATGAATTTTAAGGCTCTGGACCGCCTGGTGCGAAAATATACGGAGGTGCTGGATATCAAGACGCCGACGGTGAAGCAGCTGGTGAGAAATCTCTCCGGAGGAAACCAGCAGAAGGTGGTGGTGGCCAAGGTGCTGGCCGCCGAGAATGATATCCTGATCTTCGACGAGCCCACCAGAGGAATTGACGTGGGGGCCAAGCAGGAGATTTACAAGCTGATGAACCAGCTTGTGGAGGCGGGAAATTCCATTTTGATGATTTCCTCTGAGATGGAGGAGATGCTGGGGATGAGCGACCGGGTCATTGTGCTGCACGAGGGCAGAGTGAGCGGAGAGGTGCGGAAAAATGAGTTCAGCCAGGAGAAGATTCTGGAGCTGGCGTCAGGAATTGTGGAGGAATAAAGATGGCTAAAGTAGTTGATTTTTGCAGAAGAAACCTGGCATGGGTGCTGCTGCTGCTGATTTGCGTAGTGTTTACCTTTACCAGCAAGAACTTTTTGACATTGACAAACCTGTTAAATATTTTGAACCAGAATGCTTACGTGATTATCTCGGCCTACGGCATCGCACTGATCATGATGTCCGGCGGTCTGGATATGGCCGTGGGCTACCAGATGAGTATCTGCGGTGTGCTCTGCGCGATGATGATTATGTATCTGAATGTGCCGATCGTGCTGGCTGTCCTGATCACCGTCGTGATCAGCGTCGCCTTCGGCATGATCGGCACCCTGCTGGAGCAGCTTTTGCAGCTGCCCAGGATCTTTGTGTCCATCGGTCTGAGCACGGTATACCAGGGCATCGCCTACGTAATCACCAATTCCAAGACGATCTCGTCTCTGCCGGCGGCCTTTAAGGTGATCGGACAGGGGACCATTTTCCATCCCAGCCTGACCTACGCCACCATTTTTATGGTGATCGCCGGGATTTTGATGAGCTTTGTCATGGACCGCACGTATTTTGGCCGCTATGTGTTCGCCCTGGGCGGCAATGAGGCCGCGTCCCGGCTGGCGGGTATCAACGTGAAAAAGATGAAGTACGCCATCGGCGGTATCGCGGGTCTTTTCTGCGGCATCGGCGCGGTGGTTCTGTCCTCGAGAGTGGGCGCGGCGGCGGCTGGTACGGCGGCCGGCACGGAGATCACGGTGCTGACCGGCGTTCTGGTGGGCGGCGTGTCGGTCCGGGGCGGCGAGGGCAAGATCGCAAACTGCGTGGCCGGTGTGCTGATCATGGGACTGCTGGCAAACGGCATGCAGCTGGCGGGACTCAATACCTATTATCAGTATGTGGCAAAGGGAGCCATCATGCTGCTGGTGATGTGGTTTGACGCCTTCCAGATCAAGAGACGGGCGATCGCCTCCAACAAGAGAAAAGAGGAGAGGGCGGCGTAGCCGCCGGCGGGTACGCCAAGGATAAAGGAGAAGCGTATGAGGATAGAAGAAGTCTTGGAACGTCTGGAGCGGTATCACACACAGATTGACGAGGAGCATACCTGCGATGTGGTGAAGACCGGCGACGCGTCGGCGGAGTGCGAGGGGATTGTGATCTGTACGTACCCCTCGGTGGAGGTGATAAGGAGGGCCATCGAGCTGGGGGCCAATCTGATCATCTGCCACGAGCCCATTTTCTACAGTCATGAGGATACCACGGACTGGTTAAAGGACAATCGGGTGTATCAGGCGAAGGCCGCCCTGCTGAGGGAGCACCATCTGGTGGTCTACCGGGACCACGACCGGATCCACGGCGGCACCCCTTCCCGGATCCGCTCCGAGATGGATCTGATTTTTTACGGGATTATGAAGGAGCTGGGGTGGGAGGAATACTGCGTCGGGTTTGAGAACAAGCCGCTTTTGTACGAGATTCCCGAGACCACGGCGGAAGAGCTGGCCAAGGAGCTGATTCGGAAGCTGAATCTGACCGGGGCAAGGATTGTGGGGGACAGAAAGACGGCTGTCAGGAGAGTCTTTTTCTATGAGCATGTGACCGCTGCCAATTTCGGCGGGAGAGAGCCGGACAAGGAGGCCATCTCGGAGATTGAGGCCGGGGAATATGATGTGATGATTCCCTTTGAGATCGTGGACTGGACCGTGAGCGCCTACGTCCGGGATTCGGCTGCCCTGGGCCGTCCCAGAGCCTTGATTGAAATGGGCCATTTCAACGTGGAGGAGGCCGGAATGAAGTACATGGAAAAATGGCTGCCGGAGCTCCTGGGGCAGGAAATGCCCGTGACTTATGTACCGTCCGGGGATTCCTTCTCCTATCTGGTGCGGGAGGAGGACGAAACGAGAGTCTGAAAAAGCAGGAGGAAACCGTTTACTGGGTTTCCTCCTGCTTTTTTTTCATATCATCGATGATGGACTGGAGCGTGATGGAGTCCATGCTGTTCTCCATCGCCCGCTGAATGTCCAGCAGCCTCTCGTCCAGCACCGCGTGGACGGTCCGGCCCACCTTGCAGGTCGGATTGGGGTTCTCATGGAAATGAAAAAGGGCCTCATCGGAATCCTCCACAGCTCTGAAAATGTCCAGAAGCGTGATGTGGGAGGGGGACTTTGCCAGGGTGGAGCCGCCCACGCCCGCCGCCACATGGATGAGCCCGGAGTCCTTCAGCTGTCTCAGGACGTTTCTGACGATGACAGGGTTTACACCGATGCTGCCGGCCAAAAAGGTAGATGTGACCTTGGCCTCCGGCGAAAACTCTTCTATGCAAAGTAAAATATGAATGGCGATGGTCAGCCGCGACGAATACTGCATGGGATACCTCCAGAATTAAAAATCTCAGACCATATTATCATGATTTTGGTGTAAAAGCAAGAATCGAGGCGATGATCTTTACTTCGCCGTTTCCCGGGCCGCCCCTTGATCTTTTTGGAAATGGATGATATGCTACTAAGTAGGAAATGAAAAAGAGTGCAAGTAAAGTGAAGCGGATGCTTTGGCGATGGGTTAAAATGATCGGAGCAAGGAGTGGAAGGATGTCTGCGAGGACGATTGAGGATATGATTGAGTGGGTGGAGGAAAATATTGAGGAGGATCCGGCTCTGGCGAAGATGGCGGATTATGTGGGGTACTCCGAGTTTTACTGTTCCGCGAAATTTCACGAATACGTCGGGATGCCGTTCAAGGAGTACATCGCCAGGCGCAGGCTGAGTCTGGCGGCGGAGGCTCTCACCCGGACGCGGATGAGGATTATAGAGATTGCTTTCCGGTATGGATTTTCTTCTCACGGGGCCTTCACCAGGGCCTTTAGGCGGGCGTACGGCTGCTCGCCAAACGAATACAGACTTCTCAGACCGGATATCCCGCCCTTTGAGAGGGCGCGGATCGGATAGATCGAATCACTCCTTTGTACCATCGAGAGAAGGAGTGATTTTTATGAGAAAATTAGGGAGAAATGATTTTTGCTGGTGCGGAAGCGGCAGGAAATACAAAAAATGCCACAGCGATTTTGACGACAGGCTGGAGGCGCTTCAGCGTCAGGGCGCGGTCGTGCCCTCCAGAGAGCTGATCAAAAATCAGGAGCAGATCGAGGCGATCCGGGAGAGCGGAAAGATCAACATCGCTGTTTTGGACTATATCAGCCAGAACATCCGGGAGGGGATCACCACGGAGCAGATCGACCGCTGGGTGTACGATCAGACCGCGCTGCGTCACGGGATCCCGGCTCCGCTGAATTATGAAGGGTTTCCAAAGAGCGTGTGCACCTCCGTCAATGACCAGGTGTGCCACGGCATCCCCTCGCCGGATGTGACGCTGCGGGAGGGGGATATCATCAATGTGGATGTCTCCACCATCTACAAGGGATATTTTTCGGACTCCTCCAGGATGTTTTGCATCGGGGAGGTGTCGCCGGAGAAGAGGCGGCTGGTGGAGGTGACGAGGCAGAGTCTTCAGGTGGGCCTGGAGCAGGTGAAGCCCTGGGGCTTTCTGGGGGATATGGGCCAGGCTATCCATGATTTCGCCCGGCAGAACGGCTACAGTGTGGTGAAGGAGATCGGCGGGCACGGTGTGGGTCTGGAGTTTCACGAGGAGCCCTGGGTGAGCTACGTGTCCCGGCGGGGGACGGAGATGGTGATGGCCCCGGGGATGATCTTCACCATTGAGCCCATGATAAACATGGGGAGCGACGAAATTTTCATCGATGAGGACGACGGGTGGACTGTCTACACGGCGGACGGCCAGCCCTCCGCCCAGTGGGAGATCCAGGTGCTGGTTACGGAGCAGGGGTATGAGATTCTGGCTTACTGATCCTGCCGGATTTGACTGCGGCCGTCAAAGTGGCGCCGCGGGTCCGAGCCGGAATTTCTGTATTATGTGCTTGGTACCGGGGAATTATTTCCAGCTGGTGGATGCGGTGATTACGCATGGACGCTCAGAACTTTGTGCCCTATGCCGTTGACAGAGAGGTGCTGGCGGCGGAGTATTGGGAGAAGGCACAGAAAGAGACCGATGCGCACAATGTTACCTTGCTGTATACCGATACGGAGACAAACGCAAAGCCGGCAGTTTAGATTTTTGTTGCGGGACAGAGTGGACCCTGGTATAATCCGGTTATGTCTTTTTTTCAAAAGAGAAGGGTCTCCCGGCGGGACGGAAAGGAATCAGGATGATCTATACCGGATATGAGCTTTTGTGGTTGTTTTTTGTTTATTCCTTCTTTGGATGGATACTGGAAACCGCCTCCGCGGCCATGAAGCAGAGGCGGTTTGTAAACCGGGGGCTGGTAAACGCCCCTCTCTGTGTGATCTATGGCGTCGGAGCCGTGCTGATCACGGTGATCTGCCAGGAGCTGACCGGCTTCTGGCTGTTTCTCTACTCGGTGATCGCATCCACGGTGCTGGAGTGGTCCGCAGGCCACCTGATCGAGCGGATGTATCATGAGAGATGGTGGGATTACTCGGGAAGGCGCTGGAATATGGATGGATACGTGTGTCTGTCCACCTCGATATTCTGGGGCCTTTTGTCCATGGTGATGATGAAGTGGGGCAATACCCTGATGATCAGGGTATTCCGTCTGCTGCCCGGGGCGCTGGGCACCGTGCTGGTGCTGGCCCTCTTGACGCTGCTGGCCCTGGATCTGGCGGCCACATTGATCATGATGTCCGGCCGGAACAAGGATACCCGGCGGTGGGAGGCGGTGGACCGGTGGCTGACGGGGATCAGCTCCGTTCTGGGGGGAAGGATCTACTCCTACGTGGACGGGCGTATCCGCCGGGCCTACCCGGAGGCAAAGCCCAGGGAGGTGAGCCGGGAGCTCCCGGATGTGTTCGCCTACGGCTGCGGGCCGGACAAGCTGATCTGGCTCTTCCTCATCGGCGCTTTTCTGGGCGATCTGACGGAGACGGTTTTCTGCCGGCTCACCGCCGGAGTGTGGATGAGCCGCAGCAGTGTGGTCTGGGGGCCCTTCAGCATCGTGTGGGGCCTGGCCATCGCCGCCGCCACGCTGCTTTTGTACCGGTACCGGGACAGCTCCGACACCTTTCTTTTCGCCGCAGGCACCTTCCTTGGCGGCGCCTACGAGTACCTGTGCAGTGTCTTCACGGAGCTGGTGTTCGGCAAGGTATTCTGGGACTACAGCAGTATCCCCTTCAATCTGGGCGGGCGGATCAACCTGCTCTACTGCTTTTTCTGGGGAATCGCCGCGGTGGTCTGGATGAAGCTGCTGTACCCAAGGATATCCGCCCTGATCGAGAAGGTCCCGAAAAAGGCCGGCCGGATCCTCACCTGGGTGTTCGTGGTCTTCCTGTGCTGCGATATGGCGGTATCCTGCATGGCCCTGACGCGGGGCGGCCAGCGCACCCAAGGAATCCCGGCCTCCCGGAGCTGGCAGAGGATCATGGATGAGCGGTTCGGCGACGAGAGGCTGGACCGGATCTATCCCAATGCGCTGGACGCGGGGTAAAACGGAGATATCAAGGACAAAAAGCCGCCGCGCCGGTGATACGGCGCGGCGGCTTGGACTTTATGTAGAGAGTTCGGATGACAGCCGCAGGCGTCAATCCTGGCTGGTCTCCATGATCCCGATGCCGTAGGAGATCTGCAGGAGGACGGGATCCATCTGGGTGGGAGCCAGCTGGATCAGCTTGGAATCATTTTCGATCACGGCCATTCCCATGCTCCAGCCAGCCTGGTGGATTCGGGAGTCATAGGAAACCAGCATATTCACCTGCTCCCAGGGGCCCTCGCCCAAGTTGTAGTTGACCAGGAAGCTTCCCGGGTCTCTCATCCCCAGCCATCCGCTGTCCCGCTTGCCGCTGAGGATGATGGTGCCGTTGGGACCGCCGTTCTTCGTCCACACGCAGTAGGGCATGCTTCCCACGAACTTGCCGTCCGCCGTCTCCGCCCTGGTTCCGTAGAGGGCAGGGTCGCCGAAATCCACGCCGTCGTCGGAGATCTTGAAGTAGATGCCCTGATCCGGGTCATTTACGATCTCATAGCACATGAAATATTTTCCGTTGGGAAGCTTTGTGACGATGGCCATGCCGGGGCGCCTGTTGCCGTCGGGAATCGCCACCACCAGCTTTGCCTCCCCCCAGGTCTGCCCGCCGTCCGGGGAGGTGATGACCGCCAGGCACTGGTTCAGGATCCGCTCCGTGTGGGGCTTTTCGTCAGAAAATACCGCGGTGAGCTCTCCGTAGGCGTTGAGGTAGAGGAAGGGCTCCCAGACCGGTCCAAGGCAGTCCCAGTTGTACTCCACCGGCACGCCGCCGTGGGCGAAGGTGGAGCGGTACTCCCAGGTCTGTCCCCGGTCGCGGCTGACATAGAGCTGAAGCTGGGTCCCCACAAAATCCGGCGGGTTGTCCGGCTGGAAGGCCTGCATGGGAATGGAATTTCCGGCAAATAAAATGGTGCCGGCGGGAAGGTCCCCGCACTGCTGGGGAAGCTCGAAGAGAACGGGCTGAAAACGCATCCCCCAGTGATTCTTCGTATCCTCCACATCGCTGAGATGCTCCCAGGTCTTTCCTCCGTCCTTGCTCTTAAAGATGGGGATCACGGCCGGTTCCCGGTCCGCGTAGTATTCAAAGGCGGCCAGCAGTGTGCCGTTCTCCTCCCCCGCGTGGTGCAGTTCGATCACCCTCGGGTACAGCACTCCGCCGCCGGGCTTGATCTCATCCTTTCTCGGCGCGAATACCACACCGCTAAAATCCTTTGTAAGTTTCAGAGCCATATCAGTTCCTCCTTATGAAATTTGTCTAAAAAATCAGCGGATAAATCATCCTTTTGTCTATTATACATAATATTAAACAGTTTTACCAGCCAAATAAGATAAAAAATCACATTTTTATATCAGGGGAAATGACGGCTTTCGGTGATCTCACAATCTTACGGCGGCTGCTCACAGAATCGGTTCGATGACGGCCCGGAAATACCGGTCCAGCTCCTGGGGCGGCAGCTTCATCCGACCCTTGATCCACCACAGCACCATCTCCACAAAGCTGCCGGAGATGTGGTTGATCAGAAAGTCCCGGGGCAGCTTGGCGGCCTGGCTATTGGGATGGCTGACGAACTGGAGCTGGATCAGCTCATTGAGGCTGTCCTTGAAGTAGGGCAGAAAAATGCCGCTGCTCTCCGAGGACAGCAGTCCCAGAATATTGTAATCGTTCTCCTGGAGGTGCTGGAGCAGGTGGCAGAAGACCGATTCCGGCTCGTTCCCATCAAAGTAAAGCCCGTGGGTGTGGGTGCGGTCCTTCGCGCTGCCGATGATGTGGCCGAACAGCTCCTCGCACAGCGCCTTCAAAAGCTCATCCTTCGTCTCAAAATGGGCGTAAAAGGTGGTGCGCCCCACATTCGCCGCGTCTATGATTTCCTGCACCGTGATTTTGCCGTAGCTCTTTTCCGCCAGGAGGGTGCTGAAGGCGGAAAAGATCGCGCTCCTTGTTTTTTTCTGCCGTCTGTCCATACTGTCTCCTTCCGTACAATTCAAGGGATTTGTTCCGTAACAAACATCCGGGAACAATTATCCGTTGCTATTTTTCCGGCTCTCTCATAAAATAAAAGAGAACAAAGTGTTCGTTATCAAATTTATTGTACGGTAACTTGTCCCTCCTGTCAAGGACAAGCTGCCCGGGTACGGGGAGGAAGGGCTCTATGATAAAGAAAATCAATGATTTACTGGCGGGAATTCCCATGACGGCGGTGGGAGGAATTTTCTTGATTCTCAGCTTTGTGACCCGGGGCGGCGCCCTGGAGCTCCCGGTGGATCCGGCCTGGGTCACGATCCTGATCAGCGGCATCCCCCTTCTCTATCTGGCCCTGTGGCGGATCATTCACAATCCCGGTATCAGCAAGATTTCTTCCGCCCTGCTGATCACCATCGCCATGCTTGCGGCCATCGCCGTGGGGGATCTGTTTGCCGCCGGGGAGGTGGCCTTCATCATGGCCGTGGGCGCCATCCTGGAGGAGATGACCACGAACCGGGCGAAGAAGGGGCTGAGAAATCTCATAAATCTGGCGCCGGTCCGGGGCCGGAGGGTCAATGGGGGAGAGGAAGAGCTGGTTCCCGCGGACCGCATCCGGCGGGGGGATCTGCTGCGGGTGCTTCCCGGGGAGATGATCCCTGTGGACGGAACCATCGCAAAGGGCGAGACCTCCGTGGATCAGTCTGTCATGACGGGAGAATCCCTGCCGGTGGACAAG
>CAZGRM010000011.1:0-33042 GCA_964528295.1 uncultured Lachnospiraceae bacterium | reverse complement strand
ACAGCATGCTCCATCTGCCCGCCATCGCCCACGAGGCGGGAGTGGACCTGAATGTGGACATCGCCAATGAGGTCAGCGCCCGGACGCCCAACCTGTGCCACCTGGCTCCGGCGGGCCCCACCTACATGGAGGATCTGAACGAGGCCGGAGGCGTCTACGCCGTCATGAACGAGCTGACAAAGAAAAACCTGCTGAATCTGGACTGCATGACCGTGACAGGAAAGACAGTGGGAGAAAATATCGCAGGCTGTGTAAACCGCAATCCGGAGGTGATCCGTCCCGTGGAACACCCCTACAGCGAGACCGGCGGCCTGGCGATCCTGAAAGGAAATCTGGCCCCCGATTCCGGCGTGGTGAAGCGCTCCGCCGTGGTACCGGAGATGATGGTCCACGAGGGCCCCGCCAGAGTCTTTGACTGTGAGGAGGACGCCATCGAGGCCATCTTAGGCGGCAGGATACGGCCGGGGGATGTGGTGGTGATCCGCTACGAGGGTCCCAAGGGCGGTCCCGGCATGAGAGAGATGCTGAATCCCACCTCCGCCATCGCAGGAATGGGGCTGGGCTCCTCCGTGGCTCTGATCACGGACGGCCGTTTCAGCGGCGCCTCCAGAGGCGCCTCCATCGGCCATGTCTCCCCGGAGGCTGCTGTGGGCGGCCCCATCGCCTTGGTGGAGGAGGGAGATACCATCCGGATCAATATCCCGGAGTGCAGGCTGGAGCTGGCTGTCAGCGATGAGGAGCTGGCCGCCCGCAGAGCCAAATGGCAGCCCAGACAGCCCAAGGTGACCACAGGCTATCTGGCCCGGTACGCCTCCATGGTGACCTCCGGCAACAGAGGCGCCGTGCTGGAGCTTCCTCACTGACCGGAAGCAGTCCGCGGACTGATATCTTTGATGGTGCCTGCGAGGCAGGCATGAAAGTATAGATAGAGAAAGGAAAGATTTCATGAAATTAACAGGATCGGAAATTGTAATCGAGTGTTTGAAGGAGCAGGGAGTGGACATGGTCTTCGGATATCCGGGAGGTACCATCCTGAATATTTATTATGAGCTTTACAAGCACAGCAGCGAGATCAACCATATCCTCACCTCCCACGAGCAGGGAGCCGCCCACGCGGCGGACGGTTACGCCAGGGCCACCGGCAAGGTGGGCGTCTGCATGGCCACATCCGGCCCCGGAGCCACCAACCTGGTGACCGGCATCGCCACCGCCTATATGGATTCTGTGCCCGTGGTGGCTATCACGGCCAACGTGGCCGTGCCCATGCTGGGCCGGGACAGCTTCCAGGAGATCGACATCGCCGGCGTCACCATGCCCATTACGAAGCACAATTTTATCGTAAAGGATGTAAATCAGCTGGCGGACACCATCCGCTGGGCCTTCCGCATCGCGAAGGAGGGCCGGCCCGGCCCGGTGCTGGTGGATATCACCAAGGACGTGACGGCGGCTTTGGCAGAGTACACTCCGGTGAAGCCGGAGCCGGTGGAGCGCAGCACCGAATATATCCGGGAGGCGGATCTGGAGCAGGCCGTAAAGCTGATCAACGAGTGCGAGCGCCCCTTCATTTTCGTGGGCGGCGGCGCAGTGATCTCCGAGGCCTCGGAGGAGCTGAAAAAGTTTGTGGATAAGGTCCACGCTCCCGTGGCGGATTCCCTGATGGGAAAGGGCGCCTACAGCGGGGACAACGACCTCTACTGCGGCCCCATCGGCATGCACGGCACCAAGGCGGCCAACCTGGGCGTGACCCAGTGCGATCTGCTGATCACGGTGGGTTCCCGGTTCAGTGACCGTGTGATCGGTGACCCGAATAACTTCGCAAAACGGGCGAAGATCATCCAGATCGATGTGGACCCCGCGGAGATCAACAAAAATATCATGGTGGACTGCTCCGTGATCGGAGATGTGAGGGAGGTACTGAAGCGGCTGAATGAGCGGATCGAGGACCACCACCACGACGAGTGGGATGAGTCCGTGAAGGAGCTGAAGAAAAAGTATCCCCTGAAGTACAGCACCGAGGGACTGACGGGCCCCTATGTGGTGGAGGAGATCAACCGCCTGACCCAGGGAGACGCCATCATCGTCACTGAGGTGGGCCAGCACCAGATGTGGGCGGCGCAGTTTTATAAATACCTGAAGCCCCGCAGCTTCCTCAGCTCCGGCGGCCTGGGCACCATGGGCTATGGCCTGGGAGCGGCGCTGGGAGCCAAGATGGGCTGCCCGGATAAGACAGTTATCAACATCGCCGGGGACGGCTGTTTCCGTATGAATATGAATGAGATTGCCACAGCGGGCCGCTACAACATTCCGGTGATCCAGGTGGTGATCAACAACCACGTGCTGGGCATGGTGCGCCAGTGGCAGACCTTGTTCTACGGAAAGAGATATTCCCAGACCGTCCTGAACGACGCGGTGGACTTTGTGAAGCTGGCGGAGGCCATGGGTGTGGAGGGCAGAAGAGTGACAAAGAAGGAGGAGCTGGCGCCTGCCCTGGAGTATGCCATAAAGCTTGGCAAGCCCATCGTCATCGACTGTGTCATCGACCGCGACGACAAGGTGTTCCCCATGGTTTCACCCGGAAAGCCGGTGGACAGCGTGTTTGACCAGGATGATTTGGGCTGAAAACTGGTTGACAAACAATTAACGAGAGCATAGAATAAAGAAAAAATTCAGGGCCGTTGTGGAAGCAGCGGCTCTGTGAATGAATTGAGGGAAGGGCGGGCTCTCCGCCCGGCTCTCTCTTTGAGGAGGATGAAGAAATTGAGCAGAGTTTACAATTTTTCGGCTGGTCCGGCGGTATTGCCGGAGGAGGTACTGAGAGAAGCGCAGGAGGAGATGCTGGACTACAGAGGCAGCGGCATGTCGGTGATGGAGATGAGCCACCGGTCCAAGGTGTTTGACGATCTGATCCATGAGACGGAGGCGGACCTGCGGGATCTGATGGGGATTCCCGACAATTACAAGGTCCTGTTTCTCCAGGGCGGCGCCAGCCTCCAGTTTTCCATGATTCCCATGAATCTGATGAAAAACGGTGTGGCGGACTACATCATCACCGGCCAGTGGGCAAAGAAGGCGTGGCAGGAGGCCCAGAAGTACGGCCAGGCCAATGCGGTGGCGTCCAGCGCCGACAAGACCTTCAGCTACATACCGGACTGTGAGGATCTGCCCATCAGTGAGAATGCCGATTACGTATACATCTGCGAGAACAATACGATCTACGGCACAAAGTACAAAAAGCTCCCCAACACCAAGGGAAAGCTGCTGGTGTCCGACGTGTCATCCTGCTTTCTGTCCGAGCCGGTGAATGTGGAGGATTACGGCATCATTTACGGCGGAGTGCAGAAGAATATCGGTCCGGCAGGTATGGTGATTTCCATTATCCGGGAGGACCTGATCACGGAGGATGTGATGCCCTTCACCCCCACCATGATGAAATTCAAGACCCACGCCGACAACAATTCCATGTACAACACTCCCAACTGCTACTGCATCTACATGTGCGGCAAGGTATTTCAGTGGATCAAGGGTCTGGGCGGCCTGGCGGCCATGAAGGAGCGCAACGAAAAGAAGGCGGCTCTCCTCTATGATTTCCTGGACCAGAGCCAGCTGTTCCGCGGTACCGTGGTGAAGGAGGACCGCTCTTTGATGAACGTGCCCTTCGTCACAGGAGACAAGGAGAAGGACGCAAAATTTGTCAAGGAGGCGGAGGCCGCGGGCTTCGTGAACCTGAAGGGGCACCGCACTGTGGGCGGTATGAGAGCCAGCATTTACAACGCCATGCCTCTGGAGGGCGTGGAGGCTCTGGTGAAATTCATGAAAGAGTTTGAAGAGGTGAATCGGTGATGTATCGTTATACGTGTCTGAATCCCATTGCGGAGGTGGGACTGGAGGGTTTCACGGAGGAGTATGAGAGAGTGGACCGCCTGGAAGAGGCGGACGCCGTGCTGGTGCGCAGCGCCAACATGCGGGAAATGGAGCTGCCGGAGGGGCTGCAGGCCATTGCCAGAGCCGGGGCCGGAGTGAACAATATCCCTCTGGAGAGCTGTGCCGAAAAGGGAATCGTGGTCTTTAATACGCCGGGTGCCAACGCCAACGGCGTGAAGGAGCTGGTGTTTGCCGGGATGCTGCTGGCGGCCCGGGACATTATCGGCGGAGCCAACTGGGCCTGGAGCCAGGCGGGCAATCCCGACGTGGCGAAGGCCACCGAGAAGGAGAAGAAAAAATTTGCGGGCAGCGAGCTGCAGGGCAAGAAGCTGGGGATCATCGGCCTTGGGGCCATCGGTGTCCAGGTGGCCAACGCCGCCACCCATCTGGGGATGGAGGTTTACGGTTACGATCCCTATATTTCCGTGGATGCGGCCTGGAACCTGTCCAGAAGTATCCGCCACATCAAGAGCGCCGAGGAGATTTACAGCCAGTGCGATTACATCACCATCCATGTGCCCCTGATGGATTCCACCCGGAAAATGATTGACCGGGAGGCCATCTCCAAAATGAAGGACAATGTGGTGCTGCTGAATTTTGCCAGAGATTTACTGGTGGATGAGGAGGCGGTGATCGAGGCCATCGGCGAGGGAAAAATCCACCGCTACGTCACGGACTTCCCCAATCCCACCACGGTGGGCCAGAAAAATGTGATCGTCACGCCCCACCTGGGAGCCTCCACCGTGGAGTCGGAGGACAACTGTGCGGTGATGGCGGTGAAGGAGCTGAAAAATTTCCTGGAAAACGGCAATATCCGCAACTCCGTGAATTTCCCCAACTGCGACATGGGCACCTGCGGGGCGGAGTCGAGGATCGCTATCTGCCATAAAAATGTGAAGAAGATGATCAGCCGTTTCACCGATATTTTGTCTGATACGAATATTCAGAACATGAGCAATACCAGCCGGGGAGACTATGCCTATACCATGTTCGATCTGGATTCCTCCATATCGGAGGAGCTGGTGCGGAAGCTGGAAGCGGTGGAGGGCGTGATCAAGGTCCGCGTGGTGAAATAACCGCCGGATACCGCAAAAAATAAAGCGGCGGCAAAAGGACGCGGCCGCGGTTCGGATACGGCAAGTGGATCAACCCTCGGTGCGGAGCCATTTGCCGTTTCCTTTCAGACAGGCGGTGGAGGAGAGAACTATGGCAACGATTCAACCATTTAAAGCAATCAGACCGGAGAAATTCCTTGCGCCCCGGGTGGCGGCTCTGCCCTACGACGTGTACAGCAGGGAGGAGGCGGCGACGGAGGCGTCCAGGGAGCCCCTTTCTTTTTTAAATATTGACCGCCCGGAAACTCAGTTTGGCCCAGACCAGGATATGTATGCCCCGGAGGTCTACGAGAAGGCCCGGGAGCTTTTGGAGCGGCGCAGAAAAGAGGGAGTCCTTATTCAGGACCCGGAGAGCTGCTTTTATCTGTATGAGCTGACCATGGAGGGCCGGACTCAGACGGGGCTGGTGGCCTGCGCTTCCATTGACGACTACATCGGGAATGTGATCAAAAAGCATGAAAATACCAGAGCCGAGAAGGAGGCGGACCGGATCTGTCACGTGGATGTGTGCGGTACCCAGACAGGTCCCATCTTTCTGGCCTACCGGGGAAACCGTCGGGTCCGGGAAATCACGGCCCGGGTGAAGGAGCGGGAGCCCATCTTCGATTTCGTCTCCGGGGACGGCATCGGCCACAGAGGCTGGAAAATCGACGACGGGGAGACGATCCGGGAGCTCCGGGAGATTTTCCGGGGGATTGATCGGATCTACATCGCTGACGGCCACCACCGTGCCGCCTCCGCCGTCCGTGTGGGTCTGCGCCGCAGGGCCGCCCACCCGGACTATGACGGGACGGAGGAATTTAACTACTTTCTCTCCATCCTTTTCCCCGACGACGAGCTGCTGATCATGGACTACAACCGGGTGGCGCGGGACCTGAACGGGCTGACAGAGGAGGAATTTTTGAAAGCGGCGGAGAAGGTTTTCGAGATTCAGGAGGAGCCCCTGCCCTCATCCGGCGGCCGGGACGCGTCCGGGAAAACTGCCGGGCAGGACGCCGAAGGCCGCAAAAAATCGGAATACCCCTCAAAACCCCGGAAAAAGGGGGAACTGCTTCTGTATCTGCCCGGCCGTTGGTACCGCCTCACTGTCCGGCCCGAGTACCGCAGTGACGATCCGGTGGCCGGCCTGGATGTCTCCATCCTCCAGAGAGAGCTTCTGTCCCCCGTCCTTGGTATCCGCAATCAGAAGACAGACCAGCGCGTCGATTTCATCGGCGGAATCCGGGGCCTGGAGGAGCTGTGCCGCCGGGTCCACACCGACTGCGCCGCCGCCTTCGCCCTGCATCCCACCTCCATTCAGGAGCTCTTTGCCGTGGCCGACGCCGGCCTTCTGATGCCCCCGAAATCCACGTGGTTCGAGCCAAAGCTGCGCAGCGGGCTATTTCTTCATGAGATAGAGCGTTGAGCAGAAATGAATCCGAAAAATACGCTCCAGGGAGGATTGGGTTATGAAAGGGAAAAGAAAGCGTAAAAAGAGAATCTTAAGAATCCTATTGCCGGTGCTTGCGATCCTGCTTGCCGCCGGGGGAGGATGGTACGGGCTTCAAATTCATTTGTCACATAAGCTTTTGACGCGGGTGGAGGAGATGTCCTTTGACGAGCTGATAAAGGAAGCGCTGAAGGGGAAAAAAGACGCATGCGTGACGGTCGGTGTGATAAAAAACGGGCAAGGGACTTATGAGGTCTACGGCGCCGATGCCGCGGCTCTTGAACAGAAAGAATACCGGTACGAGATAGGCTCCATTACAAAAACAATGACGGCCGCGTTGATCGCGCGGGCCATAGAAGAGGAAAAGCTGTCTCTTGCGGATCCCATTGACAGATATCTGGAGCTTCCGTCCGGGAAGGCTGCTCCGACCATAGAAGCGCTGCTTACCCATACTTCCGGGCTGGACGGCCAGTATTTTGAGTGGTCCATGCTGCCGTATCTGATTCATCCGGAAAAAAATCCCCTGCGGGGAATAACGGCGGAGGACGTGATTCGGGAATACCAGGAGACGAAGCTGAAGGAAGGAAAAGAATACGGATTTGAATATTCCAATTACGGCTTTGCTCTGCTGGGCCTTGTGCTGGAGAAGGTATACGATACCGATTATACGAGCCTTCTGAATGGATACCTGCGGGATGAGCTGGAGCTGCGGGATACTTACGTATCAAACGGCGACGCGGATTTTGAGGGCAACTGGGTGTGGGAAAAGGATGACGCGTATATCTCAGCGGGAGCGGTAGTATCCGACATTACAGATATGCTGGACTATGCGAAGGCGCAGCTTGGCGGTGATTCGATTTTGACCATGTGCCACCAGGCGCTGAAGCAAGTCAACGCCTCGGATCAATGGGACCGGCTGGGCGGCTTTTGCGTGGACGAAGTCGGAATGAGCTGGATGATCGACGCAGAAAACGGAATGATCTGGCACAATGGCGCGACCGGTACGCATACCAGCTATCTCGGCTTTTGCCCGGAGAAAAAGACGGCCGTAGTGGTGCTGTCCAACCTGAGCCAGAACGAGGACATCCAGACGACGACGCTGGGATTTAAGAAGCTGACGGAACTATCCCAATGACCGATTCCGTCGGCAGTCCGCCAAAGAGTTTTACCGGTCAGAGGGTGCGAAGGATAGCAATTCCGGCACATCCTCTGGCCGTACCTGATGATAAATTTTCTCATCGATCATCAAATTCGGGGCCGTGCGGCATTGCTTAAAACAGTTTTTTGCTTTCAGCAGGAATAAGCCGTTCTTCGACAGTACCGGCTTACTCACAGAGCATTTCTCAGGGATCACCAATTCCCTCTTTACAGCCATAAGAAGCGCCCCTCCATCCTTTCTGGCGCAGCGCTCCCCCGCGCAGACCGTCACAGTATGTTGATAGTTTGCCTCCTTTAGACTGGGAAATCTCCGAATCAGGCAGGTGAGCATCGCCGCCTTTACGCCCAGCGTTTCCGCCGCGCACCGCTTCATTTCCGGTGAGATAAATCCGCAAAGCTCCTGAATTTCCCGCAGCATATTGACCACCTCCTCCTGCCCAGCAGGCTGATTTAGCTTTCCATAATAAGAAAAAATTTCTTCCAACTGTTCATTTTGTCCGTTCATAAGATCCTCCCATCTGATTCATTCCATTGTACTGTATTCCGGCGTTGCATACAATACTTTTTTTCAAGAAAGCGCGGAGGCCGGGCAGGCGGCCTGCGGCTAAAAATTTTCTGATTATTGTTGAGTTTGCCCAAAAAGAATGGTAAAATGATTATGAATAAATTGGTTTTTATAAAAAACTGATTTGTGACTATAACAGAGTCTTGGAGGGTACCGTATGGATGAGAAGTTATACGAATTAATGGACTGGGCAGGGGTAGAGGCGATTGTGTATTCGGAAGAGGACCATCCTCATGATCTTCTTGGAGCACATCAGACCGAGGCAGGGATCATGATTCAGGGATTCTTTCCCGGCGCAAAAGAGGTGTCGGTCAAGGTAAATGGAAAAAAGTGCTATCCGATGGACCTCGAAGATGAAGTGGGGTATTTCGCTGTACTGGTTCCGGGCAAGAAGATCCCGGAGTATACATACCAGATTACCTATGAGGATGGCTCTCAGCAAGAGCTTCTGGATCCCTACAGCTTCGCTCCACAGATTACAGAAAAGGATACAAAAAAATTCAACGCGGGCATTTGCTACGACATTTATAAAAAACTGGGAGCGCATCCCATGACAGTGCGGGGCGTTTCCGGTGTCTGCTTCGCTGTGTGGGCGCCAAACGCCATGCGGGTCAGCGTGGTAGGCGATTTCAATCACTGGGACGGCCGCCGGCTGCCTATGCGAAGACTGTGGGATTCCGGTATTTTTGAGCTATTTGTGCCGAATCTTCCCAGCGGTACACTGTACAAATACGAGATCAAGGCAAAGGGCGGCCTCACCTATCTGAAAGCCGACCCCTATGCCAACGCGGCGGAGCTTCGGCCCAATACCGCTTCCATCATCACGGACCTGGAGGATTTTACCTGGACAGATCAGGCCTGGATGGAGCGGCGGAAAAAGCAGTCCTCGAAGGAGGAGCCCATGGCTGTCTATGAGATGCACCTGGGCTCCTGGAAAAAGCCGGAGGATGGTCGGATCTTTTATAATTATCGGGAGCTGGCCCCCATGGTGGCGGAGTATGTGAAGGAGATGGGATACACCCATATTGAGCTGCTTCCGGTGATGGAGCATCCCTACGACGGTTCCTGGGGCTACCAGGTGACTGGCTACTATGCTCCGACGGCCCGCTACGGGACGCCCCAGGATTTCATGTATTTTATGAACTATATGCATGAGCAGGGGATCGGTGTGATTCTGGACTGGGTGCCGGCCCACTTCCCCAGAGATACCTTCGGGCTTTCCGCCTTTGACGGAACCTGCCTCTATGAGCATCTGGATCCGAGAAAAGGCTCCCATCCCCATTGGGGCACCCTGATTTACAATTACGGCCGCCCGGAGGTTTCCAACTTCCTGATTGCCAACGCGCTGTTCTGGAAAAATGTATACCACGCCGACGGCATTCGGATGGATGCGGTGGCCTCCATGCTGTATCTGGATTACGGTAAGAATGACGGCGAGTGGGTGGCCAATATGTACGGCGGCAATGAGAACCTGGAGGCGGTGGAATTTTTCAAGCATCTGAACTCCATCTTCAAAAAGGATAAGGATGGGGCGGTGCTGATCGCCGAGGAGTCCACGGCTTGGCCGAAGATCACGACTCCGGTGGAGGAGGACGGCCTTGGCTTCGACTATAAGTGGAACATGGGCTGGATGAATGACTTTCTGGGATATATGCAGCTGGATCCCATTTTCCGCAGCTACCATCACGGGGAGCTGACCTTCAGCATGATCTATGCCTACAGCGAGGACTTTATCCTGACCCTCTCCCACGACGAGGTGGTGCATGGCAAAGGCTCCATGATCGGAAAAATGCCGGGCAAACGGAAGCTGAAATTTGCCAATCTCCGGGCGGCCTACGGCTTTATGATGGCCCATCCCGGCAAGAAGCTTCTGTTCATGGGACAGGATTTCGCCCAATTTGCCGAGTGGAATGAGGATAAATCCCTGGAGTGGGATATGCTTCAGTATGATGAGCACGCGCGGCTCCACAGCTACGTGAAGGCGCTTCTGAAGCTGTACCGGGAGCGCCCGGCCCTCTTTGCGAAGGATTACGATCCGATGGGCTTTGAATGGATCAACAGCATCGCCGCGGACGAAAATCTGGTGGTATTTATGCGCCGGGGCAGGGAGGCGGGAGATGATCTGCTGATTGTCTGCAATTTCTCCCCGCTGGTGTATGAGAACCACAGGATTGGCGTACCATATAGCGGAAAATATAAGGAAATTTTCAACAGTGACAATACAGAATTCGGCGGCGACGGCAACACCAATCCCCGGGTCAAGACCTCGAAAAAAGTGTCCTGCGACGACCGGGAGGATTCCATCCAGATCCTGGTGCCGCCCATGGGAATTTCCATTTTCTCCTGTGCGAAGGCAGAGGAAAAAGCAGTGAAGAAAACGGCGGCCAGGAAAACGGCCTCCAGGAAAGGAACCGCGGAGAAAGCGGCGGCAGCCGACACGGAGCCGAAGGCGAAAGCGGCCAGGACATCGAAAAAAGCGGCGGAGAAGAAGACAGCGGTGACGGTGAAGCGAGAGCCGAAGGAAACAGCGGTGGCGGTGAAGCGGGAGCCGAAAGAGACGTCGGTGGCGGTAAAACATGAGCCGAAGGAAACGTCGGTGGCGGTAAAACGAGAGCCGAAGGAGACGGCGGTAGCGGCGAAGCGGGAGCCAAAGGAGACGGCGGAGAAGAGGATAGCGCGGCCGAGGCGGGCGAAAAAGCCTGCCGCTGGAGAATAGAAAGTGAGGCAGAATGGAAGAAAAAAACGAACATGTACATTCCCACGTACATAGGCATGTGAGGGAGGACGGCACGGTGTACGAGCACAGCCACCACAGCCACACCCATACCCACGAAAACACAAAAGCGGTACTGAACCGTCTGTCCAGAGCCATCGGGCACCTGGAATCCATCAAACGGATGGTGGAGGAGGGCAGAGATTGCAGCGAAGTGCTGATTCAGCTCTCAGCGGTGAAGTCTGCCATCAACAATACGGGTAAGGTCATCCTGCAGGACCACATCCAGCATTGCCTGGTGGACGCGGTGGAGTCAGGGGACATGGAGACGATCGAGGAATTAAATAAAGCGATCGACCGTTTTATAAAATAGAATATGTTCTAGAGCGTGTTTGAAAATTCATTGCACCTGTCTGGCAGTCCCACTTTGCGGCCTATCCGAGCCCGATTTCGTCAGCGTAGCCCCACTACGCCTCCTCAATCGGACTCGGATATCCCACAAATTGGATCAGCCATCCAGGCACAAGCAATTTTCAAACACGCTCTAGTACAAATGTCAGATACTTTCAAGAGGGGGAATAGGCCTTTGGGGCATACGGAGGTATAGTTATGGAAATGAAAGATTTGGCAAAGCTCCTTTATAAGAGCAAGTATATGGTATGCATATCAGGCCGGGAGATGATCGTGGAGGACGGCATCGACTCCATGAGGAATATGGAGACGGCCTATGATATCGAGATGAAGTACGGATACTCTCCCGAGGAGGTGTTCAGCGCCCGCTTTTTCAACACCCGGGCAGAAAAATTTTACGAATTTTACCGGGACGAGGTCCTGGCCCAGGACAAAGAGCCGGGAGCGGCATATGGAGCTTTGGCAGAGATGGAGGAGCTTGGCGTCCTGAAAAGCACCATCACCAGACAGCTCTACAATTTCCCGAAACGGGCGGGCTGCAAGAAGGTCTACAATCTTCACGGAAACATTTTCGAAAAAAACAAGTGTCCCAGGTGTGGGCGGGAATATCCGATGGAATACCTGCGGGACTCAAAGAAGGTACCTCTGTGTGAAAAATGCCGGGTCCCCATTCATCCCGGCGTGACCCTTCTGGGGGAGATGGTGGAGATCGGCCTGACCACTCAGGCCGCCGACGAGGTCTCTAAGGCCGACGTGCTCCTGCTGGCAGGCGCCCATATGCGCTCCGAGCTGGTGGACCAGTTCATGCGCTATTTTCACGGAAGCTGCGTCCTCCTGATCCACGACGGCCACCACTTTGGTGACAAGGACGCGGATATTTTCATAAATACCAGCGCCGCTCAAGCCCTTCCCCTCCTGGCCGCTGAGCTAAAGCGGCTGATACAAGAGGATGGGGAGCGCCCCACAATAGCGAAGCCGGCAGCGGCGGAAATAGAGCCTGCGGAGCCAGAAGCGTCCGCAATTGCGGTTGTGCCGGAATAATTAGCTGAAAAAATAGTTCCATTCAAATACCGCCCGGCAACGGGCGGTAAAAATTTTGCCTTATTTCCGCACACTATTATGAAATGCCATAATCACCTTCGACGCATAATTTCTGGTCATGTGAACCATCTCATTATTTGTGAGAATGATATTGTTATCGGAGATCGTTTTAATTTTTGACAGAGAGACGAGGCAGCTCTGATTACACTTCAAAAAGCCATGGACGGACAGAGTTTTTAATTCATTATTGAGGGAACCATATTTCTGAAAAGTGCCATGCTCCGTGTGCGCGATAATATTATGCCCGTGAATTTCCAGGAAATAAATCTCTCGTATCTTTATTCTGGACGTGGAGCCTTTCGTATTGCAGAAATAATCCTGCTGCGTATTCTCATAAATCTGCATAGCCTGCTCTAGACCGGCAAACCCATAACTATCCAGAAAATCATAAAATTTTGTTTGTAAAGTTTTGTTATTTCCCATTTCCCGCATCCAATTCATCATCAGTACCCCCATATCTTCTCTATATAGATAAAAACGTTCTGAAAAGAAAAATGTGATGCGGAAATGAAAAAAAATATAATTTTTTGCGGGATTTGTCGTTTGAAATGCATAGAATGATAAAGAGCTAACTGATTTTGTAAATTATCAATTTAATGAAGCATTCTCCTTGTGTTAAAAAAACTGAGTGTGGGACGCATACATAATGTTTCTAATAACATATATGAGGTATCGAACTGATAAAAATATTTTTGATTATATTAAGAGACAATATAGAGAAAAAGACCGGAGGTTTAGGGATAACTTCCGGCCCATTTGCTGTCATAATTTGAATGGTAAAAAGCGCATCCCGTGTCATTTATAGCGTACAGAATTATACGTGTAAAAATGAAATGGGAGATGATATTTTTTGAATTGGTTAGAGTAATATTTTATTAAAGTTTGCTGTGGATTATTTGTGGGGGCATGTTACATAAGTAATTGTTTTAATTTTTTCTTTAATGTCCAAATGCCCACATTTTTCACAACGCCTTGCGTTGTACACGGTAACTGTACAGCCACCCGAGCTGTTTGAATTATGGGTACTTACTGTACCATCTATAAAACTGTGAATACATATTAAAGCGTAGGGGCTGACCACATTGTTTTGCGTTGGAATTTGAGTATTATCTTTAGTAATAAAAACAATATTAGATGTGGAAAAATCAATAGAAGCTGAATTATCCATATCTCCATATTCTAGAAATTCAGTATTAAAGGTGCCGTTGATTTCTTCAGTAGTAGTTAAAAGCGGACTATACGCCATAATGGTCGATGAGCTTGCGATGATGGTTACGCAAGTGATACAAGCCGCCAATATCTTTTTGAATCTTGAAACTGTGTTTTTCTTCATGATATAATCCATCCTTCTTTTCAATATGTCTTTCCCGCTGAAAAAGCCATTCTTCCAGATGATTGGCATTCCGGCGGATTCTGATGACAATTCAATCATCATGTTAATGTAATCTTTCTTTTCCTCTTTTGTACATTTGGCCGTTGCGGCTTCATCCGCAATGAATTCACTGAATATGCCATACAAAATCAGAAGCAGAATCGCCAGCGGATTGAACCAGTGGAGACAAATAATCACCAGGCAGATCAGCTTGAACAGCGAATCTCTGTTCACAAGGTGCGCATATTCATGCTTTAATATCATTCCGGCACAGGCATTATCGAGCAGATGTTCCGGGAATATAATAAATACATGCAGAAATCCTACTGTATAGGGAGCTGAAACGAACTCCGTCACCAGGATCGTCCGCTTTCCCACAGAAGGAATATCAACCATCTTCTCGCGGGAGGCTTCCTTCAGTATTCTGATTTGGCGGTTATATTTTATAATTTGATAAACACAGAAGCAGAGAATCACCATCAGCCATCCGGCGGCAAGATACAAATAATGCCTCGGAATCCACAGAGACTGCCTGCCAAAGTGCAGAGATATGGAATGCTGAATGTCCATATAATATCCGCCGTTCACACTTGACTCAATGAAAGCTACAACTCGTTTTGGAAACAGATACTTTATCAGCTGAACCGGCAAAAGATAAAATACCATGCTGATCAACAATAGCCCTTTTCCCAAACGAAAAGAGAAGCTTTCTTTCAAAAGAAGCCATAGGCCCAAGCATATCAACAGAGGAATCGTTCCTGAGATTGACATACAGATCAATAACATTTTATAGCTCCTCCAAGTATTTGATTAATTCCTGTTTTTCCTTCTCGCTCAGCTTTTTCTTGCCTGTGTAAGCGCTGACCAGCATTGGGAGCGAAAGTGTACGGTCGATGTCCACCTTCCTGCCTTTGAAATCCGCTCTGCTTCGGATGCTCACCACCTTGCTTTTTGACAGAGCCTCCGCCTTGGCTAAAGTGATTTCGTGCTGTTTCAAGAGCTCCTGATATTCCCTGTCCAGGAGTTGGAGCCGCTGCTGATAATTTGAAAGCTCCCTTTCGTATTCAATCTTTCTTTCCCCATACTCCTCAACTTGGTCCGAAAGATAATAATTGCTGACCGTATACCAGTAGATAAGAGAAGGAAGCGCCAGTGACATAATGATACACTTGATCGTGTATATAGTCACCTCACTATCTGGCAGCGGTTCGATCCCCGACAGAAAGCATGCCAGCAAATGAAATCCAAGAAACAGCACATAGACTATTCCCAATACAGTAACCGCTATTTTCTTTTTCGTACGTTATCACCTCCCTGGTAAGTAATTTTATTCCACTTCATTAATATAAACGCTGTAAAGAAAAAAATGTGATGGAAAATGGCAAAAAATTGAACTTTTTGTCAGATATGCTGTCCACATGACCGGATATGCTGTCTTATCTCAAACCACGAAAAAATTTAGAATGATTTTTGGCGTCAACATGGTAAAATATTCTCATCATGATCTATATGAGGGAGGAAGAGTAACATGAAAAAACGATCAAAGAAAATCACCGCATACGTATTATCGGGCATACTACTGTGCCAGCCGGCAGTATTTCACGCCCCAAATGATTTTACCATTGTAGCGGAGGCACATTCGGGACGTACAGATAGCAACGGCGGACATAAAGACAACAAAAATAAAAGCGGCTTGGGATCATATCATTATCACTGCGGCGGAAACCCGGCACATCTTCATGAAGGAGGTGTATGCCCCTATTCCACCACATCCGCATCCAGCGTCAGCGAAGCGGGAAGCGTCACATCAGACCCAAGCGGCGCGACATCAAGCAATGCGCTCAGCGGCAGCGAAGGAATTAAGCTCAGCTCCGGAGAAAGCATAACTGCCTCCAAGGACACAATAAAGATCGTTCAGGATGTATTGACCCAAAAGGGGTACGACTGCGGAACCATCGACGGCGTAGCCGGCACCAAGACAAAAGAAGCCATCAAACAGTTTTTAAAAGACAATGAGGATAGTGACAGTACAGACAATATGATTATAACCATGGTAGCCGAAGGACTGGGAATCGAATCATATAAATAATCATATCAACATCAATGCGCGCCTCGTCCTAGAAACAGCCAAAAGTGTAGACACCGCCACTAAATCAGGCGGCATTTTCAAAACGAAAAAAAGCTATATCACGATTTACTAAAGGGGCAAAGCTATTTTTAGCTTTGCCCTAAGTGCCGCTTACTGCGGCGAATCCTTTTTTCCTCCAAACTATATAACCATAGTAACCAGTATACGAAAAAAACGCCAAAAGTATTGAAAAAATCAAAACTTTCAGCGCCTAAAATAAAGCCGGAAATGGGACTTGAACCCACGACCTACGCATTACGAATGCGTCGCTCTACCGACTGAGCTAATCCGGCACAAGGAATATTTTCGCTTGACTTTGCTATTATACATAATTCCAAAAGATTTGGCAAGCATTTTTTTAAAAAAATTTTTATCATCACCATCAAAAAATTCTTTATCACCAATAAAAAATGTCTTTATCATTGTTACTATTTACACGCCAGTCAATCTATAGGCCCCGTCTGCCGCAGTGACGTCCGGGTAAGCGGTGACCACCATATGAGAAAAGAATTACTAAATGCCAGAAAGATGTATTTTATTTCAAAGAACCTTTTTGTATCACAATAAAAATGTTATGTTGACTTTAAAATTGTTTTAATTTATAATACATATTAAGTTGTTCACATTTTTAATATGAGACCAAATTAAAAACACTTAAAATTTTCCTGTTAAATTCTTGCGAGGTATGATAAGATAAAGGAGGAAAAATGTCCAGAGAAACAAGCATGGTACCATTGAAAGAACTGAACCTTACCAACCGCTTTCTGTTCGACGAAGTGATGGAGGATCCCGACGTTCACCAGGACGTATTAAGCATCATCTTTGACAGAGAGATTCCGCTGGTGCGCAAAAACGAGACGGAAAAAGAGCTGCGCAAATCACCGTCAGCCCGATCGGTCCGGATGGATGTATTCGCCATAGATGAAGAGCAGGTAGTGTATAATGCAGAGATGCAGGCCAAAAAGAAGATGGATCTGGCAAAACGGAGCCGTTACTACCAGTCCATGATCGATACCTCCCTTCTGGAGCCCGGCGTACCGGACTACAACCGTCTCAATGCCTCCTACATCATTATCATCATGCCCTTTGATCTGTTCGGCTATGAGAAATACTGCTACACATTCGAGGCGATCTGTCTGGAAGAGCCGGAGTGTCGGCTGCAGGACGGAGCATACCGGATCTTTCTAAACACCAAGGGCAAGAACCGCCAGGAAGTAACCGGGGAGCTGGTGGAGTTTCTGCGCTATGTGGAACAAACCACCGACGAGGTGGCCGCCCAGTCAGAAAGCGCGCGGTTAAAGCGGATCCATGACCGGGTGCGCAGGGTTCGGGCCAGCGAGGAAGTAGGTGTGAGATATATGCAGGCGTGGGAGGAACGGTACTTCGACCGGCAGGAAAGCTGGGAGGAAGGCCGAAAAGAAGGACTGGAAGCGGGCGAACTGCAAAAACTGAAAGAGCAGATCGCCAAAAAGAAAGCCAAGGGAAAAACCCTGGAACAGATCGCCGACGAGCTGGAGGAAGAGATCGACACCATAGAGCGGCTGATAAAAGAATTATAATGTGCCTTGAAAAACGTATGCGGCGGGGAATCAATCGTATTCCCCGCCTTTGTTTCATTTTCCCCTTTTATACGATATGCACAAATTGGAAAACCTGATTTTGTGTATTATGCCAGAAACAATGTTCATAACGAATATATAATTATGAAAAACTAACTCAAATGATCGTATAAAAACGAAATACTCATAAAATACACTTGAAAATGAACAAATAATAAGGTAGAATACGCATGAAAGGAACAAAACGAACAAAAAACAAACATTAAAAAAGGAGGAAATGAGCAATGAGCAAAGTTAGCGAAATGACAAGGGAAAGCTGGATCATGAGCACTTTTCCGGAATGGGGCACCTGGCTGAATGAGGAGATTGAAAATGAAGTAGTTGAGCCGGGGACCGTTGCCATGTGGTGGCTGGGATGTACCGGGATCTGGTTCAAGACTCCCGGAGGCTGCAACATCACCGTGGACCTCTGGGCAGGCAACGGAAAGAGGACTCACGGAGACGGCAAGATGAAGGTAGGGCACCAGATGGCAAACATGTGCGGCGCCAGAGCCATGCAGCCGAACCTGCGGGCAGTTCCCTTCGTGATCGATCCCTTCGCCATCAAGCAGGTGGATGCGGTGCTGGCCACCCATTACCACCAGGATCATATGAGCGCCGAGTATGCGGCCCACGTGCTCCAGAGCGGTATGACCACCGTGGATGAGAATGGAAAGGAAATTCCGGTGCCCTTCATCGGGCCGAAGAAATCCGTGGAGCTTTGGGTAAAATGGGGGGTGCCGGAAGATCGCTGTATCACCGTGAAGCCGGGAGATTCCATCAAGATCAAGGACATTGAGATCGTGGCCCTGGATTCCTTTGACCGGACCTGCCTGGTGACCACCGATTCCACCGGACCGGACCGGGAAGAGCTGACCGGCATCTGCCCCACCGACATGGATGACAAGGCGGTGAACTACCTGATCAAGACTCCGGGCGGAAACATTTACCACAGCGGTGATTCTCACTACTCCATCTACTTTGCGAAGCACGGCAAGGATTACGATGTGGATGTGGCCTTTGGCTCCTACGGCGAGAACCCCATCGGTATGGCGGACAAGATGACCAGCTGCGATGTGCTCCGCATGGCGGAGGCTCTTCGCTGCAAGGTGGTGATCCCCATTCACTATGATGTGTGGACAAACTTCATGGCGGATGTGAATGAAATCCGGGTACTCTATGATATGAAGAAGGACCGCCTGGACTATAAGTTCCATCCCTTCTTCTGGGAGGTGGGCGGAAAGTACGTTTACCCCACAGACAAGGACAAAAAGGCGTATCACCACAGAAGAGGTTTTGAGGACTGCTTCGAGGCGCCCCAGAACATCCCCTTCCGTTCCTGCCTGTAAAGAGGTATACTGGCGGAGGGCCGTGCCGAGGCGGATTCCGTCCGGTGGAAAGGGACGGAATCGCCGGTGGGCCATTGGGATGAAAAATATCAATCGGAGGATAAATCAATGTTACGTGATTTCGTGGAGAACAAGCACTATAAATTTGCCGAGTCCGCCAAGGACTGGAGGGACGCCATCCGCATGAGCTGTGAGAGCCTGGAGGCCGATGGCACCGTGGAGGCCAACTATAAGGAGGACATTATCGCCTGTGTGGAGAAGCATGGCCCCTACATCGTGATCATGCCGAATGTGGCAATGCCCCACTCTCAGGAGGGAGCCGTGGGGGTCAACAAGACCGCCATCGCTTTCATGAAGCTGGAAAAGCCAGTGAGCTTCGACCCGGAGGATCCGGAGAAGGACGCCCAGCTTTTCTTCACCCTGGCCTCCTGCGACCCGGATCAGCATCTTCAGAATATGATGAAGCTGTCGGAGATGCTGATGAATCCGGAGGTGGTCGAGGCCCTCTCCGGTGCGAAGACCCCGGAGGATCTGATGAAGATCCAGGAGACCTATCTGGATTAAAATGAAAGAAGAGAAGCCCTGTACAGGCAGGGAGAAGAGGGAATGTTTATGAATATTTTAATGAGTATCTGGACCTATTTTTCAACCAATATTTTACAGCAGCCGGCGTTTATGGTAGGCTTGATTGTAGCTCTGGGATATATCCTGCTGAAAAAGCCCTGGTACGATGTGCTGGCCGGTGTGATCAAGGCCATCGTGGGCTATCTGATCCTGACGGTGGGCTCCTCGGGACTGATATCGAACTTCCGCCCGGTTCTGGTGGGCCTGAAGGACCGATTCAATATCGACGCGATGGTGATTGACCCCTATTTTGGACAGAACGCTGTGACAGCGGGCGTGGAGGAGGTATTCGGAAAGGGCTTCGGCGACGCCATGCTCCTCCTGCTGATCGCTTTCATCGTAAATATCCTGCTGGTTCGCTTCAGCAAGGTGACGAAGCTGAGAGCGCTGTTTACCACAGGACATGTCCAGGTGCAGCAGGCGGCCACCGCCTACTGGCTGATCATGTTCGCTCTGCCCGGCCTTCTCACCCACAACGTGGCGCTGCTGGTGGTGATGGCCATCCTGCTGGGCGCGTACTGGGCGGTGGGCGCGAACCTGATCATCAAGCCCTGCCAGGATCTGACCGACGGAGCCGGATTTACCCTGGCCCATCAGCAGATGTTTGGTATCGCACTGAATACCTGGCTGGCGGAAAAGCTCTTCGGAAAGAAGAAAAACGGAAAAGAAGTAAAGAAAATCGATGATATTGAGCTTCCCGGCTTTATGTCCATCTTCAATGAGAACATGGTATGTACCTCCATCCTGATGCTGATCTTCTTCGGGTCCATCCTGTGCATCCTGGGCAGAGACTATCTGACTGAGCAGGGCTTCCTGGCCGAGGGGGCAAGCATGGTGTTCTACGTGATCCAGACCTGTCTCTATTTCGCCGTCTATCTGGCGATCCTGCAGCTGGGTGTGCGTACCTTCGTGACAGAGCTGACCCAGTCCTTCCAGGGTATCGCGGACAAGCTGCTGCCCGGCTCCGTACCGGGTGTGGACTGTGCGGTGGCCTTCGGCTTCGGTTCCGCCAACGCGGTTCCCCTGGGCTTCCTTGCGGGCTTCCTGGGACAGATCCTGGCCATTGCGGCCCTGATCATTTTGAAGAGCCCCGTGCTGGTGATCTGCGGATTCGTTCCGGTGTTCTTTGACAATGCCACCATCGCCATCTTCGCCAATGAGAAGGGCGGCATCAAGGCGGCACTGATCCTGCCCTTTATCTCCGGACTCTGTCAGGTGTTCGGCTCCGCCATCATCGCGGGCTGGGTAGGCATGGCAGCCTACGGCGGATACCTTGGCATGTGGGACTGGGCCGTGGTATGGCCGGTCATGACAGGCGTGATGAAGGTGATGAGCTACGTGGGTGTAGCCATCGTGGCCATCGTTTTGCTGGCGATTCCCCAGCTTCAGTACCGTGCTGACAAGGAAGGCTATTTCATGATGACCGAGGACTATGAGGCATACAAAGAGCTGAAGGCAAAGAGAGCGAAATAAAACAGAATACGAAACGATTCTCCTCCGCCGGGAGCGGGGGAGAGTGAAAAATAAAAACAAAAAAGGAGAATAAAACAATGGCAAAGGAAAATATGAGCTTTATGGTATGTTGCGCAAACGGAGCTGGCTCCAGTCTGATGATGAAAATGACACTGCAAAAAGTGCTGACCAAGCTGGGAGTGAAGCCGGGCAGACTGCATCACTGTGCGCTCTCCGAGGGCAAGAGCGCCGCGTCTCAGTTTGACGTGGTGCTGTGCGCGCAGAATTTCACAAATATGTTTAAGGACGCAGAGAAAAAGGGAACCACCGTCATCGGCCTTCGCAACATCATGTCCGTACAGGAGATGGAGGAGAAGCTGAAGGAGCACGGAATCGCATAAGGACAGCAAGGGTGAGCTTTCCGGCAAGGCTCCCGGATCAGGGGGGCCTTGTAGGAAGCGCGGCAGGATAGAGGTGATAGCGTGAAGAGGGAGAGAGCCTTTGTTGAGAAGCGGAGAAAGCAGATTCTAGGGACATTGATCGAGAATCCGGGGACCCATGTGGATGAACTGGCCGCCCTATTTCATGTATCGGCCAGCACGATTCGCCGGGATCTCCAGTATCTGGAGGATCAGAAAAAGCTGAGGCGCTACTATGGAGGCGCGGTGCCGGCGGAGGACGCGGCAAGGGAGAGGGACGACGGGGAGGTGTACCGGGATCTGATCGCCCGCTATGCGGCCACACTGGTGGAGGACGGGGATACCCTGGTCATCAACACCAGCACCACCGCCCTCAGGATTTTGAAATATATCAGAAAAAAGAATGTGACAGTGATCACCAATAATGCCCGGGCCATCGCCTGCGATCATCCCGAGGGAGTTAATGTGATCCTCACCGGAGGAGAGCTGCGCTACCCGAAGGAGGCCATGGTGGGGGAGTTTGCGGAGCGGAATCTTCAGAAATGCTACGCGAAGCAGGCCTTCATCGGGTGCGGCGGCATCTCGGAGGAGTGCGGAGTGACCACGGAGAACGCAAATGAAGGCAAGCTGAACGAGCTGATGATGCGCCAGGTGACAAAGAAGGCTTATATTCTGGCGGATCACACAAAGATCGGGAAGAGCGGCAGCTTCCGCACCTGCGGCATCGACCGGGTGACCCATCTGATCACGGATGAGAAGGCGCCGGAGGCGGTGCTGGATTCCTTCCGGGACCGGGGGATTCAGATCTATAAGGTGAGAAAAGACGATACATTTGAGTAAAAAGAATAGGAGAGAGATATCATGGTAAAAGGTACGATTACAGTAAACAATAAATCAGGACTTCATTTGAGACCGGCCTCTGAGCTGGCAAAGATTGCGGGAAAGCTGCGGTCTGAGATTACCATCGTGACCGGCGAGAAGAGGGTCAATCCCAAGAGCGTTTTGATTCTGATGAGCGCGGGCATCACAAAGGGAACCACCATCGATATTATCTGTGAGGGCGAGAGCGAGGAAGCGGACCTGAAGGTGATGCTGGACGCCATCGCCAGCGGATTGGGCGAGGGAGAGTAAGGGAGGAAGAGCGGTGAAAGAATGGAAAGTACCCAAGACGGCCTCCAGGGGCTACGCCATTGCCCCCATCTATGTGGTGAAGGAGGTGGAGGTGACCGCTGACCAGCGGAAAATCAGCCCGGAGGAGGCGGACTCGGAGATCAGCCGTTTCGAGGCCGCCGTGGCAAAGGCTCAGGAGGAGCTGCTGGAGCTGGCCGCCACCAATGAGATTTTTGCGGGACACTACGCTTTGGCCGGCGACATCGCCATCTATGACGGCGTCACCGGGAAGATCCGGGACAGCGCCATGAACGCCGAGGCGGCGCTGATGGCCACGAGAGACGAGTATGTGATGGTCTTTGAGAGCATGGAGGACGAGTATATGCGGGAGCGGGCCGCCGATATGAAGGATGTGTCCAAGCGTCTGCTGTTTGCCCTGAAGGGCATCGACGACAATCCCTTCCGGGCCATGAAGGAGAAGAGTATCATCGCGGCCCGGGATCTGGCGCCCTCCGACACGGCGAAGATGAACCTGGAGCTGGTGGCCGGATTTATCACGGAGGAGGGCGGCGTGACCAGCCACGTGTCCATCATCGCAAAGAATCAGGGAATCCCCTGCCTGGTGGGGGCGGGCCCGATGCTGGGTGAGATGGAGAACGGGACCCAGGCGGTGCTGGACGCGGAGAAGGGTGTGCTCTACCTGGCGCCGGAGGAGGCTCTGGTCAGGGAGTATGAGCGAAAGCTTGAGGAGCTGAACCGCAGAAACGCCGAGATGGAAAAGCTCAGCTCCCTGCCCTCCGAGACCACCGACGGGCACCGGTTTCAGATCTGCGCCAATGTGGGAAATCCGGCGGATATCAAAAATGCGCTGAAGTACCAGATCGAGGGCGTGGGACTGTTCCGAAGTGAATTTTTGTACATGGAAAACGACCACTTCCCCACCGAGGAGGAGCAATTTGAGGCCTACAAGGAGGCGGCTCTGCTGCTGGAGGGGAAGGAGCTGACCATCCGCACCCTGGATATCGGCGGAGACAAGGGGCTGGATTACTACGAGTTTCCCAAAGAGGAGAATCCCTTCCTTGGCTACCGGGCTATCCGCATGTGCCTGGATCAGACCGACATGTTCAAGACCCAGCTCAGAGCCATTCTGCGGGCCAGCGCCTTTGGCTACATTCGGATCATGTATCCCATGATGATTTCCCTGGAGGAGCTGGAGGCGGCCAACGCCCTTCTGGAGGAGGGGAAGGCGGAGCTCCGGGCCGAGGGGATTGCCTTTGACGAGAAGATCCAGGTGGGCATCATGGTGGAGACACCCGCCGCGGTGATGATGGCGGATGAGCTGGCGGAGCGGGTAAGCTTTTTCAGCATCGGCACCAATGATCTGACCCAGTACGTACTGGCCGTGGACCGGGGCAATCAGAAGATTTCCCAGCGCTACAATTCCTTCCACCCGGCGGTGCTGCGGGCCATCGCCCACACCATAGCGGCGGCCCACTGTCATGGGGCAAAGGCCGGCATGTGCGGCGAGTTTGCGGGGGACGAGACGGCCTCCAGACTTCTGCTGGGACTGGGGCTTGACGAATTCAGCATGTCCGCCAACGGGGCGGCCCGAGTGAAGTATGAGCTGCGAAACACCTCCTTCGCCGAGGCACAGCGGCTGGCTCAGGAAGTGCTGAAGCAGGGCACCGTAGAGCAGGTAATGAATCTTCTCGCGAAATAATGTGCCGTTCGCGAGAAAAAGCTTGCTTTTGGAAAGGCCGCGGGGCAAAATAGACGGGAAGACAAAAAAGGCCCGCTCCGCTTCTTGAAAGGAGGGCGGAGTGGGGAGAAAACAGACAATCGCGCGGGGAGGCCCGGCAAACAGCCGGAGCGCCTGTCCCGCGCGGCATGGGAGGAGACAATGAAAGCGTATACATTGGGATTGTATGAAAAGGCGATGCCGAAGGAGCTGTCCTGGAGGGAAAAGCTGACGGCGGCCAAGGAAGCAGGCTATGATTTTGTAGAGATCAGCATTGACGAGACAGAAGAAAAGCTGGCCAGGCTTGACATGTCCCGGGCCGAACGGACCGAGCTGGTTTGTCTGATGGCGGAGGTGGGGATTCCCATTCGCACCATGTGTCTCAGCGGGCACCGGAAGTTCCCGCTGGGCAGCAATGATCCGGCCACCTGTGCGAGAGGGATGGAGATCATGGAGAAGGCCATTCGTCTGGCGGAGGATCTGGGGATCCGGATCATCCAGCTGGCGGGCTATGACGTATACTACGAGGAGGGCAGCCAGGAGACAAGGCGGCGCTTTGAGGAGAATCTGAAAAAGGCGGTGCTGATGGCGGCCAAGGCCGGTGTGCTGATGGGTTTTGAGACCATGGAGACCGAGTTCATGAACACGGTGGGCAAGGCAATGGAATATGTGAGGCGGATAAATTCCACCTACCTGAACGTCTATCCGGACGCGGGAAATATCACAAATGCGGCGGTGGCCTACGGCACGGATGTGCTGGAGGATCTGAGAAGCGGTGCCGGACATCTGGTGGCGGTGCATCTGAAGGAGACCGTGCCGGGCAAATTCCGGGAGATTCCCTTCGGCACGGGGCACGTAGACTTTAAAGCGATGATCCATGCGGCCTGGGAGCTGGGGGTGCGCCGCTATGTGACCGAGTTCTGGTACACCGGCAATCCTGAGTGGAAAAAGGATCTGGATTTCGCCAGAGGTATGATGGGCGGTCTGCTGGATCAGGAGTAAAGAGGACGCGGCTGCCGGACAGGCAGCCGTCACGAATATATGAGGCAGATAGAGATGAAAATAGAAAAAAAAGTGATTTCAAATTTGACAAAATGTTATTCCATCGCTCCGCTGACTTATCAGGGGAGGGAGCATATCCTGGTGGCGGCGGAGAAGCAGGATCCCTGCTATCTGTTTGACCTGGATGGAAATCTGGAGGACAAGGTGTGGGACGGCCCCGGCGGAGTCATGAGCATGGTGCAGGTGCCGGGCACGGACGGACAGTTCCTCTCCACCTACAAGTTTTATTCCCCCAACGATTCCAAGGAGGCCAAGATCGTCATCGTGACCCCCAGAGGAAAGGGGGACTGGGAGATCCGCACCCTGGTATCCCTGCCCCACGTGCACCGGTTCGATATTCTTACCCGGGACGGAAAGAATTATCTGATCGCCTGCGCGTTGAAATCCGGCCATGAGTTCAAGGAGGACTGGAGCACGCCGGGAAAGGTGTACGGCGCGGAGCTGCCGGAGGATTTGTCGGTCTTTGACGAGGAGCATCAGCTGCCCCTCACCGTCCTGAAGGAAAACATGCTGAAAAACCACGGCTATTACCGGATCCTGGAGGATGGCGTCCCCACCGCTCTGGTCTCCAGCAATGAGGGGATATTGCGGTTTACGCCACCGGCCCGCGGTGAGACAAAGTGGACCATTGAGACGCTGCTGGAGTCCCCCGCCAGCGACGCGGTGCTGGTGGATCTGGATGAAGACGGGGAAAAGGAGCTCTGCGTCCTGGCACCCTTCCACGGGGAGCAGGTATCCATCTACAAAAAGCTGGACGGAGCATACACCAAGGTTTACGATCTGCCGGAGCCGGCGGAGTTCACCCACGCCATCTACGGAGGCAATCTCTGCGGCAGGCCCGCCTTTGTGGTGGGACACCGGAAGGGCAAGAGAAATCTTCTGGCCATCCGCTATGACAAGGAAGCCCGGGGCTACGCGGTCCAGGTGATCGACGAGGACCGGGGCCCGGCCAATGTATTCCATTACACCCACAACGGAAACGATATTTTGATCGCTACCAATCGGGAGGTGGACGAGGTGGCGTATTACACCATCACAGAGGCGTAATCCGGGCCGCATTGCCGTATAAGCAACAAAAAAGGTGCACCCTCCTTTCGGAACGAGCACCTTTTTTTCGCCTTCTTAGAATCCATAATTCTTCAGAACTTCATTCGCCTTATCCACATCGTCACACACACAGAGCACCGTGTAAGCTCCGGCGCTCTTGATGATCGCCTGATCCAGCTTTTCCACCTCGCCCGCGTTGTAGGAAGCGTAGAGGGAAGACTGGCTGTCCACCCGGTTTTTCAGCAGGGTCTCCATGTCGCCGGTCTTGGAGCTGTCCTTACTCTGGATCACTGCCACCTCGCAGGCCGTGGCGCCCGAGCTGCTGTAAACCACCGCGGAGGTCACATCATCCGCGTTGTAGAGATAAACCGTGGAGGGATCCACACCCATCTTCGTCAATGTGTCGGAGGTAACGGCGGCCAGCAGCTCCTCGGCCAGCTTGTCGGGATCGACAGAAACCGTTGCGGCGGTTTTGCCGCCTCCGCAGGCGGTAAGTGTCAGTGCCATCAAAACGGCACAGAAGAGCGCGGCGATTTTTTTCATTCGTTTCATTTGTTTCTATTCCCCTTTCAAAAGATCAATCAGATATGGCGTCAGCCATTACGCATTGTCGGAGGCTTCTGTCTCCGATTCGGATTCTGTTTCCTGCTCCTGGGAGTCCTCCGTGTAATAATGAGTTTTCAGGTAGGCCAGCATCTGCTGGCAGTAGGACTCATACAGATGGACGCCGTCGCTGGAAGCGCCGGCGATCAGGGAGCCGTAGCCGTCCGAGAGAATCTCATTCAGATCCAGATAACCGTACCCCTGCTCCTGGCAGATCTCCAGCAGGATGGAGTTCAGGGTATCCACATTTGTATTATTCACATAGGAGCCGGTGGTGACCTTGGATTCCTCCACATAGACACAGCTGCATATGTAGAAAATGGCGTCCGGCTGCAGCTCCTGGAAACGGCTCACGCAGGAGATAAAGCCCTGCCGGAAGGTATCCCAGTCATACTCTCCCAGATCGTTGGCCCCCAGCATGATGTAGACCTTGCCGTACCGGGCGCCGGAGAGAGCGGCCGCCACCGTGATATTCTCTCCTCCCTCGGTGGGGATGATCGCCTCGCTCTTCATGGTTTCGAGGGACATACCCACGCTGGTGAGAAAGGTGCCCTGGGTGATGCCGGAGGCGTTTCGGAAGCCCTGCATCCGGGAATCTCCGATAAATACGGCGTCGGAGAAATAGGAGTCATCCACAGGCGAGGACGCCTCCCTTACGATGGCCGGGCTGTCCGGATCGGACACCGTGTCGTGCCGTGGCGCCTCGGTGGAGGGAGTGAAAGAGACGGGAGAGCCGCCGGAGACTCCCGGCGCCAGACCGGCCAGATAGGTGGACTGGGAGGAGGTGGTGACGGCGGCCCCGGAGCTGCCCGCCTCCGTCTCCTTTTCCGTCTGATCCTCCAGGGCTTCGGCCCCGGTCCCCTCCGCCGTGGCAGTCTGGCTCATGGATGACCGGTGAGTGACCATGGTGAGGATCAATTTTCCCTCAAACACCACCAGCACGATCGCTACTATAATCAAGAGCTTCAGGACCAGGGAGTCCCGCCTCTTTTTTCGTTTCTTCTTTGTTTTTGTCATAGGTTTCTCCGTATCTGTATGAAAAATGGATTCATCTTCGCAAGTTATTATTATATATCAACTGCGTGTTTTTTGGAAGTGCAAAATACGAGTAATTACGTCAGTTTTTTATAAAAAAAACGATAAAATTCCATAATCCGGGCGGCGGGAAAAAAATAATTTGCTTCTGGTGGTACATTAGTATATAATGTGCGGAAGAGGCAGGCCCCGTAAGGGGGGACTGTCAAAGAGACGACACAGGAGAAAAGAATACATGATATTCAGCAGTCTGCTTTTTTTATTCCGGTTTCTGCCGGCTGTTCTTATTTCTTATTACATCGCGCCCAGACCTCTGCGGAATCTGGTGCTTCTTTTGTTCAGCCTCGTTTTTTACGCTTGGGGAGAGCCGGTCTACATCCTTTTGATGGTGGTCTCCATCCTGGTATCCTACACCGGTGGGATCCTGGTGGACTATTGCAAGAGGCGCGGGCGGCAGGGAGGGGCCAGGGCGGCCCTGGCGGTCTCATCGGTGATCAGCCTGTCACTGCTGGGATTTTTTAAGTATGCGGACTTTGCGGTCAATACGGTGAATAACGTCCTTGGGACCGGGATCGGACTGC
Source organism: uncultured Lachnospiraceae bacterium (assembly GCA_964528295.1). GTDB lineage: Bacteria > Bacillota > Clostridia > Lachnospirales > Lachnospiraceae > Choladousia. The sequence goes on along the minus strand of CAZGRM010000011.1, from coordinate 4,511 downwards.
TTCAGGTGGCGCTTCCCATCGGGATTTCCTTTTACACCTTCCAGACCATGTCCTACACCATCGACGTGTACCGGGGGGAGGCGGCGGTGCAGAGAAACCTGATCTCCTTCGGCGCCTACGTCACCATGTTTCCCCAGCTCATCGCCGGGCCCATCGTCCAGTACAAGACCATCGACGAGCAGCTCAGAAGCCGCAGGGAGACCTCGGAGCAGTTTGCCCTGGGCGTTCACCGGTTTATGATCGGCCTGGGGAAGAAGGTGCTGCTGGCCAACAACGCGGGATCGCTCTGGGATACGATCCAGTCCATGAGCTTTGGGGAGGTGCCGGTGGTCACGGCCTGGATGGGGCTGGCGGCCTACACCTTTCAGCTATATTTTGATTTCTCCGCCTACTCCGATATGGCCATCGGCCTGGGGCATATGTTCGGGTTCCGGTTTCTGGAAAATTTCAATTATCCCTACGTGTCAAAGAGCATCACGGAGTTCTGGAGAAGGTGGCATATCTCCCTGGGAAGCTGGTTCCGGGATTACGTGTACATACCCCTGGGAGGGAACCGGGTGGGCCGGTGGCGCCATATCCGGAATATTCTGGTGGTATGGCTCCTGACAGGCATCTGGCACGGGGCCAGCTGGAACTACATGATCTGGGGCGTCTACTATGGTATCCTTTTGCTGGCAGAGAAGTTTCTGTTCGGAAAGGCGCTGGAGAAGCTGCCCGGGGTGATCCGGCACATCTACTGTATGTTTTTCGTCATGATCGGCTGGAATCTCTTTGTGTTTGAGGATATGGGCAGCGGGCTTGGCTATCTCAGGGCGCTGTTCGGAGGCTATGGTCAGGGAATTTGGAACAGAGAGACGATATATCTTCTATATAATAATGGGATTTTGCTGGCGCTTTTGATTCTGGGGAGCACCAGAATCCCTGCCAGGCTGGGGAACTGGGTCTGCCGGAGACTGGAGGGGCAGGAGGCGGCGGCGACGGTGCTGCGGTGCGCTTTTTATGCGGGGATTTTCCTATTGTCGGTGGCGTGGCTGGTGGACGCCTCCTACAATCCCTTTTTGTATTTCCGGTTCTGACGTAAAATGAGATAGGAGAGAAGACAAACGATGACGAAGAGACAATCCTGGAATGTGATTACCCTGTTCTGCGTGCTGATCTTCGGGTTTGCGGCGGCCACACTGATCAAGCCGGACGCCGCCTTTTCCGAGACGGAGAACCGCACCCTGGCCCAGATGCCAAAGGCGCGGGTGGAGACGGTGCTGGACGGAGAGTTCGAGTCGGACTATGAGGAGTATCTGACGGACCAGTTTGTGCTGCGGGACAGCTGGATCGGATTGAAAACCAATGTGGAGCGGGCGCTTCTGAAGACGGAGAGCAAGGACATTTATTTCGCGGAGGACGGCTATCTGATCGAAAAGCACACCGGCTCCTTCACCACTGACGCGGCTCTGCGGAATATCCAGGTGCTGGGGCAGTTCATGGAGAGCTGCCTGGACCGTTTCGGGGCGGAGCACATGACGGTGATGGTGGTGCCCAACGCGGTGGATATTCTGAGGGATAAGCTGCCGGCCTTTGCCGCCCCCTATGACGAGGAGGACTATCTGAGCCAGGTGGCCGCCGCTATGCCGGAGGGAGTATGGTTCGACGCCGGGGCGGTGCTGGAGGGTCACAAGGAGGAGGAGCTTTACTACCGCACAGACCACCACTGGAAGACGCTGGCCGCCTTCTACGTGTACCAGGCGTGGGCGGAGAAAATGGGACTCTCTGTCCCGGCCATTGAGGACTACGAGGTGCGGACGGTGACGGACAACTTTGAGGGCACCATCCAGTCAAAGCTGGGCATCCATACGGACGGAGATACCATCGAGCTGTTTTTGCCTTTGAAGGATATTTTTTATACGGTGAGGGAAAATGATTCGGAGGAGATATCCTACAGCCTCTATGATTACTCCGCCCTGGACACAAAGGACAAATACGCCGTGTATTTCGGGGGCAACCTGGCGCTGACCCGGCTCCAGACCAGGACGGAGAGCGCAAGAAAGATCCTGGTGATCAAGGATTCCTACGCCCATTGCTTTATTCCCTTTATGCTGGAGGAATTCTGCCAGATTGACGTGCTGGACATCCGGTATTATAATCAAAAAATCAGCGATCTGATCGCCCGGGAGGGATACACGGACCTGCTGTTTTTGTATAACGCCTCGGGCTTCGCGGAGGATACCAGCATCACACGATTGATGAATTAAAGGAGGAGACTGCCATGAATATTTTGAACGCGTCCTATGAAATACTGACCCCCATCTCGGAGGGGGGCATCCAGGAGCTGCGGCACATCGAGCGGATCGGCCGGGTGTGCTACAAGTCGGAGGATCGGATCACCGAGGACGGGGAGAGCGCGAAGAAGTTTGTGAAAATGCTGATCGGCGCCCACCATGAGGCCATGATCGAGCACAGCACCCTCTCCGTGCTGTTCACGGTGGACCGGGGCGTATCCCACGAGATGGTGCGGCACAGAATCGCCAGCTTCGCCCAGGAAAGTACCAGATATGTGAACTACTCAAAGGAGAAATACGGCAATGAAATCAACGTCATCGGCCTGGAGGGCGGGATCCGGCTGGACGGCCGGATGGAAAAGCTGTCCGGGGAGGCCATCGACGCCATCCTGAGAGAGTGGAGGAGCGCCATGGAGGACGCGGAGCGCCACTATATGACCATGATCGGGCTGGGAGCCACCCCTCAGATCGCCCGTTCCGTCCTGCCCAACTCCACCAAGACCAATATCACCATCACGGCCAACTACCGGGAGTGGAGAAATTATTTCCGCCTCCGCACCGCCGGAGACGCCCACCCCCAGATCCGGGAGGTGTCCATCCCCCTGCTGCGGGAGCTGAAGGAGAGGCTGCCGGTGATCTTTGACGACATCGAGCTGCCGGAGTCCGTCTGAATATTTTTTTCAGAAAACAGGAGGAATTTGCCATGAATCTTATCGTCGCCGCGGACCGCTGCTGGGGCATCGGCTTTCGGAATAAGCTGCTGGTCCAGATACCGTCCGACATGAAATTTTTCCGGGAGACCACCACAGGCAAGGTGGTGGTGATGGGCCGGAAGACTCTGGAAAGCTTTCCGGGCGGCCTGCCCCTGAAAAACCGGGTCAATATCGTGCTGACCGGGAACCGGGATTACCGGGTGAAGGACGCTCTCGTCCTCCACACTCCCGGGGAGGTGCTGGAGGAGCTGAAAAAATACGACGCGGGGGATGTTTACATCATCGGGGGGGAGAGCGTTTACCGCCAGTTCCTTCCCTACTGTGACACCGCCCACGTGACGAAAATCGACCACGCCTACCAGGCGGACGCCTATTTTCCAAATCTGGAGGAGCTGGAGGACTGGCAGCTGGCCGCCGAGAGTGAGGAACAGACCTACTTCGATCTGGAATATCAGTTTCTGCTCTACCGGCGGGTAAAAAAATAGACGGGAAATGAATCAGGCACAAGCCCTGCCGCCCTCGATCCGGCGGTATCGGCCTGTGCCTGACGCTTTTTCCTTATTTCTTCTTGTTGCTCCGGTACTTTTCCTCACAGTACAGGCAGCGGTACACTTCCTTTTCCTCGTCCGCCAGGAAAAATACCTGGTCCAGCTCCTGCTCAATGGAGGTGATGCAGCGGGGATTCTTGCAGCTAATGATATTGGTCAGCCGTTTCGGCAGCTTCAGCTCCTTCTTGTCCACGATCCGGCCATCCTGGATGATGTTCACGGTGATCCGGTGATCAATGAAGCCCAGCACTTTCAGATCCAGCTCATCAATGGGGCATTCCACCTTGATAATATCCTTTTTTCCCATCTTGTTGCTGTGGGCGTTTTTGATGATCGCCACACAGCAGTCCATCCGGTCCAGCTTCAGATATTTGTAAATCTGCATACTTTTTCCGGCCTCGATGTGGTCCAGCACCACGCCCTCATTCAACTGTCCGACATTTAACATACTTCCACCTCCAATAATGTGAGAATCAAAGCCATCCTGACGTATACGCCATACTGGGCCTGCTTAAAGTAAACGGCCCTGGGATCGTCATCTACCTCCACGGAGATCTCGTTGACCCGGGGAAGGGGATGGAGAATCAGCATGTCCGGCTTGGCCAGTTTCAGTTTCTCCTTATCCAGGATATAGAAATCCTTCATCCGAATGTAATCCTCCTCATTGAAGAAGCGCTCCCGCTGCACTCTGGTCATGTAGAGAAGGTCCAGCTCCGGCAGAGCGTCCTCCAGGCGGACCTCTTCCCGGAAGCTCTGGTGATTCCGGCGTAGCACGTCGTCCCGGATATTGTCGGGGAGCCGCAGCTCCTCCGGGGAGATCAGGATAAAATTGATATTGGGATAGCGGATCAGTGCCTGGATCAGGGAATGGACGGTGCGGCCAAATTTCAGATCACCGCAGAGGCCGATGGTAAAGTTACCCAGTCGGCCCTTCTCAGAGCGGATCGTCAGCAGGTCCGTCAGAGTCTGGGTGGGAT
>CAZGRM010000010.1:15446-35158 GCA_964528295.1 uncultured Lachnospiraceae bacterium | reverse complement strand
AACCAGGGCTAATCTTTCAAAATTTTCGGGACATTTTCATTTTTGCTTGACATACATAAATTCGAAAAACATGGAAAAAATAGAGGAAAAGTTACTGTTCCCTCGGACGCCGCCGAGTCGGGTAGAAAACTTTCCAAAACCGGGCAACGGCTCCGGTGAGCTAACTGCTAACTGCGACTAAGCAGCTCAGGAGAGCCTTCGCGGCTAAGTCTCCGTAAGCAGTGGATCTCACCTGCGCCTAAAAACGCCCTTCCATTGTTTTGGAAAGTCCTCTACCCGCCCCGGTGGCTGTATACTGGCTGGCATGTGAGCAGTAATGAGGAAAAATTGATTACGAAGGAGAACGATTATGGTTGGAAATTTTCAGATACGGACAGATCTGGCGCTGGAGGCCAGGGAGAGCTGCGAGGTGGATCACGGGAGGATCCGAGGCGTGCGCGTGGAGGAGGAGCAGGATGAGGAGAGGGAGATTTTTACCACCACGGTGCTGATTGAGACGGAGAACGGGGCGAAGGCGATGGGAAAACCGGTGGGCACCTATATTACCCTGGAGGCGCCCAACATGTCCTCCCCGGACGAGGGGTATCACCGGGAGATCTCAGAGGAGCTGGCGAAGCATCTCGGGTCACTGATCGGGGAGAGCTGCGAATCGATCCTGGTGGTGGGCCTGGGAAACCGGGATGTGACGCCGGACGCCCTGGGGCCGGAGGTGATCGGAAATCTGAATATCACCAGGCACATGATGAAGGAGTACGGGCATCTGCCCGAGGAGCTTCGGACCAGGTGGGAGATCAGCGCCATCGTGCCGGGGGTGATGGCCCAGACCGGCATGGAGACCGTGGAAATCATCCGGGGCGTGGTGGAGGAGACCGAGCCCGACCTGGTCATCGTCATCGACGCCCTGGCCGCCCGCAGTACCAAGCGGTTGAACCGCACCATCCAGATCACCGACACCGGCATCAACCCCGGCTCCGGTGTGGGCAACCACCGAAACGCCATCAACCGGGAGGTACTGGGGGTGCCGGTGATCGCCGTGGGGGTCCCCACCGTGGTGGACGCGGCCACCATTGTGAACGATACCATGGAGGAGCTGGTGGCCCAGATGGATCACACCGACAGCATGAAACGGCTGGGCGGCACCTTGGGCACCCTGGACCGGGCGGAGAAGCACCAGATGATCCGGGAGCTGATTTCCCCCCATCTGAATACCATGTTCGTCACGCCGAAGGATATCGATGAGACAGTGAAATACCTGAGTTTCACCATTTCCGAGGGCCTGAATCTTTTATTCGCCGGAAGGGCGGATTAACCCCGCATGGTTCTAAAAAGGAAAAACCCTTCATATAAATGAAATAGTGTCTGTGATATTAGATCCGCCGAAAGCGGCGGGAGGAAGGGTGGCCTGCCGCCGGTCAGGCGCTTTGTCTGGCCGGCGGTCCGGGCGGGTGGAGATGGTATGCGGGGGGATAGTTGGCTCCAGAAAATATTGTATCTGCTCATGGCAGGTTTGGGAATCTATATTCTGTACAAAGGGGGCGGCCTGCTGCTGGGCGGCGGGACCCTGCGGACAGCCCTGGGCTCCGGCAGCCTCCAGAAGGAGCTGGAGGACAGCGCTGTGCGGACCTACGCCCCGGGCTATGCCGCCGCCGTGGAAAACCGGGGAGGCGGCAGCCCCCTGTCCGGCTGGATGCGCCAGATCGTCCCGGTGTACAGCTATCTGGCGGACCAGGAGAAGGAGACGGAGGAAACCGGGCTTACAGAATCGGCAGATGGACAGGCGGCAGGCGAGCCGAGAGAGACGCTGACGGCGGAAGAGGGAGCAGGAGGCGCGGGGGATGAGTCGATGGAAACGCTGACGGCGGCCGGCGGGACGGCTGGCGGAGTAAGCGAAGGCTGGCCGGCGAGAGGCGAGACGGCCGGCGGAGTAAGGGAAGGGTTGACGGCGGAAAGCGGGACGGCCGGCGGAGCAAGCGAAGGCTGGACGGCGGCCGGCGAGACGGCCGACGGAGTAAGCGAAGGCTGGACAGCGGAAAAGGGAGCGGGCGGCCAGGAGGATGGAACAGCCGCAAAAAAGGACGCCGGAGGATCGGGAGATGGGGAAGCCGGGCGGAACGAGACGGAGAATCTGCCGGAAGAGACCAGGGCGGATGCTTCGGATCATAGCATTGCGGAGAACAGCTCTCAGTCCGTCCCGCGGGATAACCAGGTTGACTCGCTGGCTCCTGAGTCCGTTACGGCCTCTCTCCAGACTGACGCGGTCCGGGAAGCCGCGGGGCAAAGCGTATCCGGGGAGATTCTGGAGCGGCTGGCCGACTACGACTACTTACTGGCCAACTATTTCACCGTGGACGAGGGCACGGCGGCCGATGAGGAGCTTCTGGACGGCGTCAGCCTGCTGGAGGAGGATTTGACGATTCAAAAAAATCCCCAGGTCCCTCAGATCCTCATATACCATACCCACTCCCAGGAGGACTTTATCGATTCGGTCCCCGGGGATACGGATACCACCATCCTGGGGATGGGGGAGGTGCTGGCGGAGGCGCTGCGGGATCGTTACGGCTATCAGGTGATTCATGATACGGGAGTCTATGATCTGGTGGACGGAGTGCTGGACCGCGGCGCCGCCTACGATTACGCCCGGGCCTCCGTTCAGAACATCCTGGCGGAGCATCCCACCCTGGAGGTGGTGATTGATCTGCACAGAGATGGGGTGGAGGGGCAGAAGTTTGTGACAGAGATCGACGGACAGCCCACCTCCATGGTGATGTTCTTCAACGGCATTTCAAGGGACAGCCAGGACGAGCCCATCCCATACCTTCCCAACCCCTACACCGCCCAGAATCTGGCCTTCTCCCTCCAGCTGCAGGTGAGAGCCAGAGAGCAGTACCCGGGATTTACGAGGAACATCTATCTGAAGGCGGAGCGGTATAACCTGCATCTGCGCCCCCGGTCCCTCCTGATCGAGGCGGGTACCCAGCTGAACACCGTGGAGGAGGAGCGAAACGCGATGTACCCTCTGGCGGAGCTTATTGACCAGGTGCTGAGCGGGAGGAAACTGTGAAGGCTACTGCCGATATACAGCCGCCACACAACCAATTGTTCCTGCTCACCCGCCGGTCATCATATATCCGCCGGGGCAGGTAGGGGACTTCTGTTTCCGCCCATTCCGGCCACAGCTTTACGTTTTTTTCAGAATATATTGACCCGGTACTTCTTTGGAAGTATAATATAGATGAGATAACTCTGAGGAAGTATGGAGGGAGTAAGAAATGAGCAAACTAATCCTATATCACGGCTCACCCGAAATAATTCAAACGCCCGTGTTTGGAAAAGGTAAAGCATATAATGACTATGGAAAAGGCTTTTATTGCACAGTGCACTTGGAGCTCGCAAAGGAATGGGCTTGTACCGAAAACACAGACGGTTACGCAAGTAAATATGAAATTGATACTGCCGGTCTGTCTGTTCTCTATCTCTCCGCTGACGAATACACCATCCTGCATTGGCTGGCTCTGCTGATGAAATACCGCAAATTCCGTATTTCCACGCCTGTTATGAAGCGTGGCGCGGATTGGTTGAAAGAGCATTTCCTTATTGATCTGACACCTTATGACGCTGTTGTTGGCTACCGTGCGGATGATTCCTATTTTTCTTTTGCAAGAGCGTTCGTAAACAACGAAATCTCGCTCACACAGCTTTCTTACGCGATGAGGCTCGGTAAGCTCGGTGAACAGTTTGTTTTGAAAAGCCCTGCCGCTTTTGAAAAGATTCAGTTTATATCCTATGAGATTGCTGATAATACCGAATATTACGCAAAAAGAAAAGCTTGCGACGATGAAGCTAGAGCCGCTTTTCGCACGGAGCTTGAAAGAGATGATTTGGACGGTTTGTATATGAGAGATATGATCCGTGAGGAGGTGCGGCCAGATGATCCACGCTTACGATAACCAGTATCTTGATGACGCCATGAAATGTTTGGGCGAAGCGATGGACTACGCCGCTAATAGCTGTCGGATGAATATGGACAGTTTCCTTGAACTGTTTATCGGCACAGGCTATGCGGAACAGTTTGCCGCCGGTGTTCCCAAATATGTATCCGGTGTATCGGGTACAGAGCTGGTGATGGATGTGCTCACAAAATCCGGTACAGATATCGACTTTCCGCAGATACAGATTGACTATGACTATTCACCCCAGTATTGGTGTGGTTGGATTCTCGCTTACTATCAATGGTACACCGGACGGAGCTTCAAGGAAATACAGAAGCATATTACCATGCGGGAGATTGAAAAGCTCTATCCTACTCTGCATGAAGCATCTGAAAAGAAGTTTGTGGATACTGTCAATCGTATGATACGCAAAAAGAATCTGCCAACTCGCTTGCAGGCGCAGCGAAAAATCAGCGGTTATTCGCAGAGAGAGCTTGCGGAAAAGGTTGGTGTCAATCTCCGAACACTGCAGCAATACGAAATCCGCGCAAAAGACATAAACAAGGCGGCAGGAGCTACGCTCTTGTCTTTGGCAAAAGCCCTGGGCTGCCGAATGGAAGATTTGATGGAATATGACAATAGCGAGATTGAGGATAACGAGGAATAGAAAGTTTTCTACCCGACGCGGCGGCGTCCGAGGGAACAGTAACAAGTAAAGCCAACTTTTGACAAAAATTTCTCAATCCCTATGGACATTTCTTTTAATTTGTTTTATAGTATTTCATGTAAAACTAAATAACATTTGTTGGTTTTGAACCAGCCATTACAAGTTCCGCGAGGATTAATAGAGAAACCGGTGAGAGTCCGGTACGATCCCGTCACTGTAATTGGGAGCTTTGCGGCATAGATGTCACTGGGTTTCGGGCAATGAGACCTGGGAAGGCGCCGCAGGGCGATGATCATAAGTCAGGAGAACTGCTTGTAAATGATTAAAATGATTCTTACGGTAGATAGGAAGCATCTTTTTGTTGTGTTATGAATGCCTCATACAGAAAGCTGCCGCCGGCGGCTTTCTTTACATATGAACGCATGGATAAGACAGGGTGTTTTTGTGCTGTACGGAAACATCCTGTCTTTTTATGATATCAGAAACCTCGTTTCCCATATCATAAAACCCTCCGGGGGAAGCGCTTGCGCGACTTTTTCACAATAAAAAATCAGCGGTTCGGCGAAAAATCGAGAATGTAGGAAGGAGAAAAAAGTGACAAAGAAACAAATGGTAAGAAGGTTCGTCCAGATTCTGATCGTTCTCTTCGGGATCAGCTTCTTCACCTTCGCCCTCACCTACCTGTCCCCGGGAGATCCCGCCGAGATCATGCTGACCGAGTGCGGAAATCTGCCCACCCCGGAGCTGCTGGAGCAGACCCGGCATGAGCTGGGCCTGGATAAGCCCTTTCTGGCCCAGTACGGCAGCTGGCTGGCGGGAGTGCTGACCGGCGATATGGGAGATTCCTACTCCTTTAAGGTGCCGGTGATACAGAAGCTGACCTCCTGCTTCTGGCCCACGCTGAAAATGTCCCTGCTGGCTCTGGTGATCATGATTGTACTCTCCATTCCCATGGGGATCGCGGCGGCGGTGTATCAGAACAAATGGCCGGACTTTCTGGTGAGAGGCGTGACCTTCATCGGAGTGTCGATCCCCAGCTTCTGGCTGGGCCTGATTCTGCTGAGTATCTTCGGCGTACAGCTTCGCTGGATCAACGTGGCGGGAGGCACCACAGATTTGAAGGGAATGATCCTTCCCTCCGTGACCCTGGCCCTGGCCATGTCGGCCAAGTACACCAGGCAGGTGAGAAGCGCCGTGCTGGAGGAGCTGCATCAGGACTATGTGACAGGGGCCAGGATGAGGGGCATCGGCGAGACCGCTATCTTGTGGCGGCATGTGCTTCCGAATGTGATGCTGCCCCTGGTGACCCTTCTGGGACTGTCCCTCGGCAGCCTGCTGGGAGGCACGGCGGTGGTGGAGATCATCTACAACTGGCCCGGCATGGGAAGCATGGCGGTGAAGGCCATCTCCTGCCGGGATTACCCGCTGGTACAGGGCTACGTGCTGTGGATCGCTATTCTCTATATGGTGATCAATCTTCTGGTGGACCTGTCCTACCGCTTTTTGGATCCGAGACTGAAGGAGGAACGGTAAGTTGAAGAAAGCAAATTTTTTTAGAGAACATATCCAGTTTACCATCTTCCTGATTCTGGCGCTGGCGGTGGTGGGAGTGGCTGTCTTCGCGCCATGGATCGCGCCGAAGGATCCCCTGGAGGCGGTGATGCTGGACTCCCTGAAGGCTCCCTGCGCCGAGTACCCCCTGGGTACGGACAAGCTGGGAAGAGATATGCTGTCCCGGGTGATCTTCGGGACCAGGACCTCCCTGGTGATGACGCTGGTGCTGGTGGCGGTGATCTTTGTGATCGGCACGGTGCTGGGCGTGATCGCGGGATATTTCGGCGGAATCGTGGATGAGGTGATCATGCGGATCGCCGACATGATGATTTCCTTCCCGGGTCTGGTGCTTGCCATCGCCATCGCGGGTATGCTGGGACCGAACCTGGTAAACGCGGTCATCGCCATCTCGGCGGTGAGCTGGACGAAATACGCCCGTCTGGCCCGAAGCATGGTGCTGAAGGTAAAGAAGAGCCTCTTTATCGAGGCGGCCGTGGTCAACGGGACTAAGACGCTGAAAATTCTCTGGAAGCACGTGCTTCCCAATATGGTGACGCAGATGGTGGTGACGGCGGCCGCCGATATCGGCACCATGATGCTGGAGCTGGCCTCCCTGTCCTTTTTGGGCTTCGGCGCCACGGCTCCCACGCCGGAGTGGGGCCTGATGCTGAACGAGGGCCGCACCTATATGGCGAAGGCTCCCTGGCTGATGATCTCACCCGGTATCGCCATTGTGATTGTGGTGGTGATCTTTAATATGCTGGGCGACAGCATCCGGGACGTGCTGGATCCCCGGCAGGAGTAGAGTGACAGATAAGAGCTGATATATAAATAAGAAGAGAAGGAGAAAAAAATATGAAGAGCAGATTTTTAAAGAAGGTTTTGACGGCAGCGGCGGCCTGCGCCCTGACAGTGGCGGCCGTTCCTGCCATGACATCCCTGGCGGCCGGTGAGATCACCATCGGTGTGACCAGCTTTGCGGATACGCTGGAGCCCACGACCCAGTATTTCAGCTGGGTGGTATCCCGCTACGCGGTGGGTGAGTGCCTGGCGAAATTTGACGAGACCGGTACGCTGGTTCCCTGCCTGGCGGAGAGCTGGGAGAACAGTGAGGACGGTCTGACCTGGACCTTCACCATCCGGGAGGGTGTGAAGTTCTCCAACGGCAACGACATGACCGTGGAGGCGGTGAAGTCCTCCCTGGAGCGCACCATCGAGAAGAGCGACCGGGTGCCGGAATTCTTTGATCTGGACAGCATGGAGATCGACGGCCAGAACCTGATCTTCCACCTGAACCGGGCCAATGCCAACATGGCCGGCAGCCTGGCGGATCCCCTGTTCCTGATCGTGGACACCAGCGTGGACGACTCCAACTGGGAGATGGAGGGACCCATCTGCACCGGCCCCTATGCGGTGGAGTCCTTCAGCCCCACGGATTCCTGTGTGGTGGTGAAAAATGAGTATTACTGGGACGGCGAGGTGCCCCTTGACCGGGTGACCCTGAAGTGCGTGGATGATCAGACCACCCGTTCCATGGCGCTGCAGACCGGTGAGATCGACATCGCCTACAACTTAAAGACAGAAAACCTGATCGAGTTTGAGGGCAATCCCAACTATGAGATCCAGGAGCTGGAGTCTCTGCGCTCCACCTATGCCTTCATGAACCAGAACGGAGCCCTGGGCGATCTGGCGCTGCGCCAGGCGCTGCTGCGGGGCCTCGATAAGGAAACCTACTGTGAGGTGCTGCTGGAGGGCGGCGCGACGGCAGGTAAGGCTCCCGTGCCTCCCACCCTGGACTTTGGCTTTGACGAGCTGAATGATGAGAATGCCTACGATCCCGAGAGCGCGAAGCAGATTCTGGCGGACGCGGGATATGTGGATGTGGACGGAGACGGCTATGTGGAGACTCCGGAGGGAGAGAAGCTGGAGCTGAACTTTGTGATCTACACCAGCCGCGCGGAGCTTGGCGTGTACGCCCAGGCGGCACAGTCCAATCTGAAGGATATCGGAATTAATATCAAGCTGAACACCGTAAGCTATGAGACCCTGCTGGATATGAGAGATTCCGGTCAGTACGATCTGCTGATCTGGAACGTGTTGGTGGCAAACACCGGAGATCCTGAGAACTACCTCCGGGAGAACTGGTACAGCACCTCCGCCAACAATACGGCCGGATACAACAATCCCGAGGTGGATCAGCTGCTGGACGAGCTGGCGGCCACCTTTGACGCGGAGGGGAGAAAGGATCTGATTATCCAGATTCAGCAGCACATCATGGACGACGCGGCCACCGTATTCTTTGGCTATGAGACCACCTACCTGTTCAACAACACCAGAGTGACAGGGGTGAAGATGTACCCGATGGACTACTATTGGCTGACGAAGGATATTCAGCTGGCGGAGTAAAGGGATGCTTCCGGGAGGCGCCTGCCGTCTCCCGGAGGGAAGGAGCATAGTATGCTGGAAATAAAAGATTTATCAGTTCAGTACGGCAGCCAAAGCCCCACCATCGAGCATTTTAATCTTTCCATGGAAAAAGGAGAGATTATCAGCGTGGTGGGCGAGAGCGGCAGCGGCAAGACCACGGTGATCCGGGCCGTCCTGGGCGCTCTGGCGGGGGCGGGCCGGGTGACGGCCGGCGATATCACCTTCCACGGACAGTCCCTGCTGAACAATTCCAGAGAGGAATGGAGAAAGCTGCGGGGCACAAAGATGTCCATGATTTTCCAGGACTGCGGAGGTACCCTGAATCCCATTCGGAAAATCGGGAGCCAGTATGTGGAATATATTCGGACCCACAGCAAAAAATCAAAGGAGGAGGCCTGGAAGCTGGCCGTCTCCATGCTGGAGAAAATGCGTCTGCCGGACGCGGAGAACATCATGAGAAGCTTTCCCCACCAGCTCTCCGGCGGTATGCGCCAGAGGGTGGGAATCGCCATGGCCATGACCTTCAATCCGGAGCTTCTGCTGGCGGATGAGCCCACCAGCGCGCTGGATGTGACCACTCAGGCCCAGATCGTGCGCCAGATGATGGAGCTGCGGGACAATTTCGGCACCAGTATCATCATAGTCACCCACAACCTGGGGGTGGCGGCCTACATGGCGGACCAGCTGATCGTGATGCAGTACGGCAAGGTGGTGGACCAGGGAACCAGGGATGAGGTCATGAATCATCCGGTGAATGATTATACAAAGCGGCTGCTGGCGGCAGTCCCGGAAATGGAGGGAGAACGTTTTGTTTCATGAAGCTGATATTGTGATGAAAGCAAATCATATCGTCAAACAGTTCCCCGCGTCCGGGGGGCGGACGCTGACGGCCTGCAACGATATCAATTTAAATGTGTACAAGGGAAAGACCCTGGGTATCGTGGGAGAGAGCGGATGCGGAAAATCCACCTTTGTCCGGATGGTACTGTCCCTGGATGATCCCACCGGCGGCGAGATTCTGTACCACGGCAAAAACATCGTGGGACTGTCGAAGCGGGAGAAGTGGCTGAACCGGCAGAATATTCAGATGGTATTTCAGGACCCGCTGGCCTCCTTCAACCCCAAGATGAAGATCATCGATATTCTGACGGAGCCGCTGATCAATTTCGGAAAGCTGAAAAGAAGCCAGCGGGAGGCGAAGGCCAGGGAGCTTCTGGAGATGGTGGAGCTGCCGGCGGACTTTATGTACCGCTATCCCCACAACATGAGCGGAGGCCAGCGGCAGCGGGTCAGCATTGCCCGGGCCCTGTCCCTGGAGCCGGAGATCCTGGTGTGCGACGAGGCCACCTCGGCCCTTGACGTGTCCATCCAGAAGACGGTGATCGAGCTGCTGGTGAGACTGCAGGAGGAAAAGAAGGTCAGCATGATTTTCATCTGCCATGACCTGGCGCTGATTCAGTCCTTCGCCCATCAGATCGCGGTCATGTATCTGGGAAATATCGTGGAGGTCATTCCGGGGGAGGATGTGGCGGAAAAATCCAGACACCCCTACACTCTGGCCCTCCTGGGGGCTCAGTTCTCCATCCATATGGATCCGAATGTGAAAATTGAGAGCATCGAGAGTGAGGCGCCAAGCCCCTTGGACGTGCCGAAGGGCTGTCCCTTCCAGAACCGCTGTGACCACTGCACGGAGGCCTGCAAAACCCAGCGCCAGGAGCTGAAGGAGATCGCCCCCGGACATCTGGTGGCCTGCAATTACGTGACAAAATAACGATCTGACACAGAGAGGGGCCGCAAACCGGCGGCGGGCTTTGCGCGGGTCGGCGGATGTCCGGGGCGGTCCCGGATAGGCGGTGAGAAGAATGATGACGATGAAGAGAATGAAAATCTGGACGGCCGGAGCCCTTTCCCTCTGCCTGCTGGGCAGTGGGATGGGCGCGGGGGCCCAGGAGAACGGCGGGCCGGAGTACACCGTGGGCGTGGTGGTGTACGATCCGGAGAGCACGGAGATGGAGATGTTCATGGATTATTACCGGGACTATATCCAGGCGGGATTTCCGGTAAAATTTTATTTTTCCGGGGAGACCTTTTCGGCGGAGGAGGAGAACGCGTTTATAGAAGCCATGAAGGCCAGGGGAGCCGACGGTATCATTTCCTTCCTTGGCGTGGATGTGGAGAGCACGGTCTCCGTATGCCAGGAGAATGAGCTGTACTATGTGCTGGGCTCCAACACCATCAGCGATGAGGCCTACGAGGCGGTGAAGGACAATCCCTGGTTTCTGGGGACGGTGGGCGCTGATTTGGATACCGTTTACCAGACCGGCCGGGAGATGGCGGAATATTTCCTGGAAGAGGGGGCAAAATCCTTCCTGATCATGACGGGAGGCTCCATCGGCGGGCAGAACGCCCTCCATGCCGCCCGGACCAGGGGAATGCTGGATGTGCTGGAGGAGCAGGCCGGGCTGGTGCTGGAGGAGAAGGACTCCGAAGCCCAGGCGGTGGTGGACCAGAATGTCACCCTGACCAGTCAGGACGGCAGCGTAACCGCGACGCTCTGCCCGGATTACACCGAGGGCGGTGACGGACTGGCGAACCTGGAGGCGGCCTTGGTCGGCGGCAGCTACGACGCGCTGATGAGCGCCTTCCATGTCAGCACCTACATAGACCGGATCGCTGACAAGGAAAAGGAGCAGAACTCCAATATTTTGGTGGGAGCCATCGACAGCTTTTCGGATACGAATTTTGAGATATTTCAGGAGCGGGATCCCTTTGGGAACAGCCCCATCGATTACGTGCAGGGAAAGTACGGCGCCATGGCGGGCCCGGCCTTTGCCATGCTGTACAACGCCATGTCCGGCCATCCGGAGACCAACACCTCCGACGGCCAGGCGGCGCGCCTGTACCAGAGCTTTTGGACCGCAAAGACGGAGGCGGAGTACGAGGAGCTCTACGGCTACACCACCGGGATCTACGAGAATGCCTACAGCTGCGCGAACCTAATGGAGGTGATCAAGGTCTTCAATGAGGAGGCCACCCCGGAGCAGCTAAAGGAGCTGGCGCAGGCCAGCGATGTGGAGTCCGTAAAGGCGAGAATTCTGCCGTAGCGGACAGAAGTCAAAAACGAAAGAAAAAGCAGGGCGGTAAAAACGCGTTTTGACACAGACGCGTTTTTGCCGCCCTTTTGCGCACGTCAGGTTGGAAAGTCTTTCCGAATTTCGGATTTTCTGGAAAAGTCTTCTGGCAGGACACCAAACGATGGTGATGCCGTGATACAATTTTCAGGAAAAATGAAATAATTGTGACCATCTTACAGAATAATGGCACAATACAAAAAGGAGGACGGATCATGAAGCGATGGAAAGACGCAAAACGGATAATCGCCTGGCTTTTGTGCTTTGCTATGATATTCAGCAGCAGCTCCTTTGCGGTACTGGCAGAGGAGCTCCAGCCGGAGCAGGATGCGATTATTCTGGAGGAAGACAGCGGCGATGAGACCGAGGCGGCTGTGAGCCTCGGCGGAACCAATGAAAATTCCGCGGGCGGGATCACCATAATGGGGATCGAGACCGTTTCGGAAGGAGTGCCGGATGAGCTGGAATCGGAATCCGAGTCAGAGTCCGAATCCGAGTCAGAGTCCGAGACGGAGGAGGAGTCCGGGACAGCGGTTCCCGGCCTGAAAACCGTCTCCCCGGAGGAAGCTTTGACCGAGGACAGCTCAGAATCCCAGCCGGAGGACCAGTCTGTCCCGGAGGAGACTTTGGACAGTACGGAGGAGAATACCGAGAGTCCGGCCGAGACAGAGGAAGGAGCAGAGACCTCCACTGAGGTTTCGGCTGAGGCAGAGGAAGGAGCTGAGACCTCCACCGAGGCTTCGGCTGAGACGGAGGAAGGAGCAGAGACCTCCACTGAGGTTTCCTCTGAGACGGAGGAAGGAGCGGAGACCTCCACTGAGGTTTCCTCTGAGACAGAGGAAGGAGCGGAGACCTCCACCGAGGTTTCTTCTGAGACAGAGGAAGGTACCGAGGCCCCGGCTGAGGAGGTGCCCCCAGAGACCGAAGAGCAGGGGATAGAGTCTGCCCCGGAGGTCGAGACCGTGGAGGAGGCTTCCACCGAGGAGGAGCAGTCCGAGGAGACACTTGCCACCGAGGAGGAAGAGGCTGGGATACAGCTTTTCAGCGTAGAGGAGGATACGGAAGAAGCCCAGGAGGAAGGCTGCAAGGTGGTCTTTGAAGGACTCCGCCAGGAATGGTGGACCTGGGTTTACAGTGATGAGGAGGCTGTGATCAGCCTGGATCCGACTTATCTGCCGGAGGATGGCAGCTATGAAGTGGAATGGAACGTTGGTATTTATAACCTTTCCCAGGGTCAGATTGAGGAAATCTTAGAGACCGGGTACCGGACCAGCGACGACGGCCTCAGTATTACGCTGCTTGGCAGTGAGCTGATACAGGTGGAGTTAGCAGATAATAACTATTGCCTGGACCTTGTCGCGGTAATCACGGATCAGGCGGGGAACGTGCTTGCCAGGGATGACAGAGGCTTTGACGCAAGGGAGCCGTCTGTTAGCTATAGCTGGCCGGCCGAAAATCCGGGAGAAAATCAGATGCTTTTGGACCGGACTCTCGGACTGGGAAGTACCGCTTGGGTTCACGTGGAAAATAAGACTTACCCTTATGGTCGCGATTACGAAGCTCTTATTACAGATGTAACCGTAGAAGGCTCCTATGATGAGGTGGATGAGGAAGGAAATTGGATTCAATCCGAGGACCGCACTGTGGTGGAAGCAGGGGGAGATCAGGAAAATGGCTGGTATCTGTACTCCACAGACTTTGGTATGGCCGAAGTGGATTTCACCATTGACACCGAGGAGGGACAGAAGACCTACTCTGAAGTGAACGGGGGATACTTCGAGGTATATGTAAATGGCGACATCTATACACTGGAAGTGTTCTATCCCGAAAACGCGGACCGGATGCTGACAAATTCGGAGATGACGCTCACCACCCGTCTTCATTATGAATCCTACGATGGGGATGAGTATAATGATGACTATCCGGAGAACTACCGTCTGTCCCTTGCAGGGGATGAAAACGGTCCGTTCTATGATACAAATCTGATAGAAGTGGAGATACCGGAGGAGAATCCGCAGTCGGTGATCATCCGGTCCAATGAGAATCAGTGGGGAACTGGCATTTATCTGGACGCCTCCCTGGTGACCGACAGCGGAGAGGAGCAGTATGCTGCTTCCGCCAATCCTTATATTGAGGTGCAGGGCAGCTATTGTGTGGTGCTTCCCATCGAGCTGACCGCGGAGAACGGTGATAGTATCAACCCGGTTCTGGGGGAGACGCTGAATTTGAATGAATTTGATCCTCAAATCAAGCGCTACAGCACAGAGGATGAAGCAGGAGAGGGAGAGTTTCTCTCCGGTGAGGATTACCGGATCCGCCTGGTTGACTGGGATGAAAACGCTTGGGCAGTTGCGGAGGATGAGACCAACGATAACAGCGAGAATATTCCCACCCTGAAGCGGACCGGAAACTGGAGTACCGACTTCCGTTTGATCGGTGAGGAGCTCCGGAGGGATGAGGAAGGTAATCCTGAGGTTGACGAGGAAGGCAATGAGATCTGGGATGAAATCGCCAGCAATAATTATAGCTTTGGAGACGTGGAATACTGGACGGACCTGGAATACAGCTATGGTCATCGGGAGGCCAGCCGGGTATTTACAGGTTCGCCGCTGACCCTGACCGGGATATTGACAGAGGACAGTCCTGTCGGTGAGCTGCCGGAGGGCTATTCCGTAGATTGGGAAGTAAACCAGTGGGATGAAAATGAAAATCTGCTGGATGTTGCCGATATGGCGGTGACCTGGAAGGATAATGAGGACGGCTCCATTACCTTGACAGCAGAGGACGGGGCTGACGCGAATATTCGGGTGCGGGCCACCTTCTCCTATGAGGGTCAGGAGTTCTCTTCCAGTGAGACTTGGGTATATGCACAGGAGCCCTACTATCGCTATGACTGGCCCGCAAGCGAGCCGGGAGAAAATAATATCCTGATCGGCGATGAGGTCCGGCTGGAAAGTGAGATGTCTTACTATCTGGAAAACGCGGAGTATCCGGAGGGGAAAGACTGTAATGCCGCTATCACCAATGTGGAGGTTATGTCTTCCTATGAGTATTCCGACGAAGAGGATGCCTGGGTGGAGACAGACCGGACTATCGTAGAGGTGACAGGAAACCAGCAGGATGGCTGGAATCTGAATGCGGTGGATTACGGAATGGCCCGTCTTCAGATTACCGCAGTGCGGGAGGACGGTGAGGAAATCACTTATTCCGCAGATCATTTGGATGAGCAGGGGAATGAGTGCTATTTTGAGGTGTATGTAAACGGCGACGTATACGAGCTGAACATTTACTATCCTCAGAATACGGGTGAGATGCTTGTAAATGACAGGAAGGAATTTACCACCAGCCTGCGCCGCCGGTGGCGGGATGAGAATGGCGAAGAGGCCTCTGAATGGCTTGAAAATTATCATCTGGAGCTTCCTCAGAATGACGACGGCAGCCCCTGGTATGATACCAATTCGGTGGAAGCCGAGATCACGGAGGACGGACGGGGAGTGATCCTTATCTCCAAGGAGAATGACTGGGGTACCACAGTTTATGTGGACGCCGTTTTGGAGGAGGAGGACGGAAGCACCTGGTATTGTGCCGCCGCAAATATCTATGTGGCTGTGACCCGGGAATACTGGGTGGTGGAGCCGGACTCTCTGACCACAGAGGATGGTGAGACTGTCAATCCGGGTGTGGGTGAGACGCTGAACCTGAATGACTACAATCCTGTGCTGGCGCGTTATTATACAGCAGATGACGAGAACAGGCGGGATGTGATGACCGGCGAGGATGCGAATGACCTGGAGGATGCGGCAAATTATCGGATCCGTCTGGCAGATCCGGATGAGGGCGGCTGGGCAGAGGATGTGTGGAGCATTGCGGAAGATCAGGGTGAGAATGAGAACCCACTGATCCCCACACTGGTTCGAGATGGAGAAAATGCCACATGGAATACACAGATTCGCCTGATCGCCGAGGGTCTGGAGTTGAATGAAGACGGAACGCCGGCGCTGGACGAGGACGGAAACGAAATCTGGAGTGAACGGGCCAGACAGGATTACGGTTTCGATGGTTTCGATTATGATGTGTGGTATGAGGGGGATGATTACCGAGATCCCGATAATCATACCACCTGGGTTTATAATGATGAGCCGCTGTATCTGGATCTGGGTATGACAGATGAGCTGCGGGAGACGGAATACGAGGCAGTATGGACCGTGGGAATCCTGGAGGAAACCGGAGAGAATGATGAAGCTGGATATGTAGAAATCCTGTCAGAGGAAGACGGCTATTATGAGATCCGGGAAGATGCCATTACCCTGAATGGCGCCGCCCTGTGGGAGAAGCAGCAGGGATTGACCGAGGGCCAGTGGCTGGATGTGACAGCGGAGATTCAAATTGCCGGAATTACGGTGGCTTCCACCGGTATGGGATTCTACGTGAAGGAGCCTGTCTATGATTATCAGTACGAGTTTGGGGATGGTTTGAACCAGGTGATCGGCTGGAATCTGTGGCTCAATAAGAGATTTAATTGCTACAGGGAGGATCAGTATTTTCCGTATGGTACGGATCAGGAAGTGACCATCACCGGTCTGGAAGTAGTCAATGCGGAGGAAGAACAGCAGGAGCTGCCGATCTGCACCGTTACAGACGAGGATGAGAATGGCTGGAATATTTACATGAATATGAACGCCGGAGGCCATGCGGTGGCCACCATCACCTACGAGGAGGTGGACGGAGGCGTTCAGACTCATGACTTTGATATCTGGGTGGTAAGCGATACCTGGGATATGGAGATTGAGAATACCAGCGGGGCGGATCAGATGCTTCCTGGAGCGGCCCTTACGCTGAATGCGAAGGTGTGGCATAATTATTACCGGGAGGACGAGGGGCATGTAGGTGTGCCGGATGAAAATGTTCGCCTGGAGTGGAGCTGTGATCAGGGTGAGAATGAATATCTGACTCTGGTATCAGAAAAGGACGATCCCATGGCAGTGCGGATTACCGCAGCCGATGGGGCGGAGGATCGCGATGTCCAGATTCAGTTCAGGGCATATCAGCTGGATGAGGCCGGAGCGGATGTACTGGATGACGAAGGAAATCCCGTAGAACTTGCCAGCGCCGAGTATTGGATTTATATCCGCCAGGGTTACTTCTCCCTGCAGGTGGAGACGTATACCGGGACGGAAGAGGAGAAGGTGGAGGTGGATCTTTCCCTTCTCGACCAGGGCGATGAGGCGAAGGTTCAGCCCACACTGCTGTATTATGATTCTGGAAGCGAATCGCAGAGTGGCGTTGAATTTGAGGGAGCGATCCGTTACAGCTGGTCCTGGGACAGCGATGTAGTCGAGATTAAGGATGCGGAAGGAAAGGTGCTTTCTCCTTATGAGGAAGGGGTCACCAAAGAGGGAATCGACTGCGGCACAGCGCCCTTTACCTTGACGAAGCTGAAAAATGTCGGGACGGACATCCAACTGCATGCGGAGGTATATCCCGAAGACGAAGGTTGGACAGAGATAGCCTCGTATAATTGGAATCTGCCGGAGCAGTCTTATGACGTATGGTTTGAGGACCTGTGGCAGGAGGGCTACACCTGGGTATTCCAGGATGAGACGCTGGAAGTGACGCTGAATGCGGAAAATATTCTTGGAAAAGAGGATTACTCTGTTGAGCTGACCGCCGGTATTTATGAGGATGGTGAAGACGGAGAAAGCGTGCTTATGCAGGATCTCAATGAGGCTCGGGCCAGAGCCTACCAGGCAGGCGAGATGGACGAAAACGGAAGAATTGTCCTTACTCTGAACGGGGAGGCGCTTCAGGATCTTGAGCTGGCGGAGGGCCAGTACCTGAGGGCCCAGGCCGAGGTGATAAGGGATAATCAGTCCATTGAAAATACAAGCTTTGGGTTTGACGTGCGGCAGCCTCTCCTTTATCTGGAGGATATAGGGCCTGAGAACTATTTTTGG
This sequence comes from uncultured Lachnospiraceae bacterium, assembly GCA_964528295.1. Classification (GTDB taxonomy): domain Bacteria; phylum Bacillota; class Clostridia; order Lachnospirales; family Lachnospiraceae; genus Choladousia. The sequence continues at coordinate 17,496 of CAZGRM010000010.1, read as the reverse complement.
CTCCTGACAGGCGGCGGATACGTATATGATAGGGATGAAGATGGCAATGGACTTGCAAAAGTGATTGTTGAGAACAGCAAATATCCCTATGGAGAAGAATTTATTGCTGTGATTACCGCACTGTCCATTGACAACAGCGAAAATGAGGATCCGAGTATCCCCGTGATGGAGGAATCCGAGACGGATGGCGGCATGCTGTTCCTGAAGGCGGTAAATCCGGGGACCGCGGTGATCTCCTTTACTCTGGAGAATCAGGAGCTTTGGGATGAGGAAACGGTTACTGTAGAGGTGAGAGCTGATGTTGATTCTCAGGGCTACATCTTGTCACTGGAAAGCTCCACCGGCGTACCGATTTTGCTGCCGGAGAATGACAGCCTTCAGATTGAACCGACACTGTCCTTTGGCGACGGTTCGAAAGTGGGCGCTGGCCGCTGGACCGTGATCGACCGGGAAGACTATGAGCTGGTTATCGGCGAATACAACAGTAATTTGATCTCTGTGGCGGAGGACGGCACGGTAACCCCGAGCGGAAATGCCGCAAACGGTCAGACAGACGTTCTGATCTCTGCGAAAATGGCTGACTCCGAGGAGATTGTGGCAAAGCAATGGATCACCATTTATGTGGAGGACAGCTACGGCATGCTGGAGATTGATGACCGGGATCTCCTCGTGGGGACAGGAGAGGACTTTACACTGACTCCCGTGTTTGTCAATGTCTCAAAGGATGAGAGCGGCGAGACCGTTACGGAAAAGGTAAAAGGCTCCTGGTATAGGCTTTGGAATGTGGACGATGAAAGTCTGATCACCTGGGATGAATCCGTGGATCCCTGGGATTCCTGGACTCCCAGCCTGAGCGGAACGGCCGGAGAGACAGAGGGCAGTACGCAGATTCAGGTTATCGGATACTATAAGGATATTTATGGAGATGTTTATGGTGCGATCGGGTATTATAATCTGACGATCTGTGCGCATGAATGGGAAGAAGAAGTAACGACACCGGCCACCTGTACGGAGGCGGGGAAGAAGCATTTAATCTGCCAAAAGTGTGGAACAGAGAGGGATGAGGTAATCCCGGCCCTGGATCATAGCTGGAATGAAGGAGTCGTGACGAAGGAAGCTACGTGTACAACAGCGGGAGAGAAAACCTACACCTGCACGAGGTGCGACGAGACTAAGACGGAGGCCATAAAGGCCCTTGGCCATAGCATGACCTACACGGCGGCGAAGGCAGCCACCTGCACAACCGCTGGCAATGTTGCCTACTATCATTGCGGCAGATGCGGCAAGAATTACAGCGACGAGGCGGGCACACAGGAACTGAGTAATGTGACTGTAGCGGCTTTGGGCCACAGTATGAGCTACGTGGCGGCGAAGGCGGCCACCTGCACGACCGCTGGCAATGTTGCCTACTATCATTGCGGCAGATGCAACAAAAACTACAGCGACAAGGCGGGCACACAGGAACTGAGTAATGTGACTGTATCGGCTCTGGGCCACAGCATGACCTACGTGGAAGCGAAGGTGGCCACCTGCACAACCGCTGGCAATGTTGCCTACTATCATTGCGGCAGATGCGGCAAGAATTACAGCGACGAGGCGGGCACACAGGAACTGAGTAATGTGACTGTAGCGGCTTTGGGCCACAGTATGAGCTACGTGGCGGCGAAGGCGGCCACCTGCACGACCGCTGGCAATGTTGCCTACTATCATTGCGGCAGATGCAATAAGAATTACAGTGACAAGGCGGGCACACAGGAACTGAGTAATGTAATTGTAGCGGCTCTGGGTCACAGCATGACCTACGTGGCGGCGAAGGCGGCCACCTGCACGACAGCCGGAAATGTTGCTTACTATCATTGCGGCAGATGCAATAAGAACTACAGCGACGCGGCAGGGACGAAGGAGCTGAGCAGTGTGACTGTAGCGGCCCTGGGTCACAGCATGACCTACACGGCAGCGAAGGCGGCCACCTGCACAACGGCCGGCAATGTTGCCTACTATCATTGCGGCAGATGCAATAAGAACTACAGCGACGCGGCAGGGACGAAGG
>CAZGRM010000010.1:0-15346 GCA_964528295.1 uncultured Lachnospiraceae bacterium | reverse complement strand
AGCTGAGCAACGTGACTGTAGCGGCTCTGGGTCACAGCATGACCCACACAGCGGCGAAGGCGGCCACCTGCACGGCAGCCGGAAATGTTGCCTACTATCATTGCAACAGATGCAACAAGAACTACAGCGACGCGGCGGGGACGAAGGAGCTGAGCAGTGTGACCACAGCGGCCACAGGCCACAGCTACGGCAAGTGGGTAACCACCAAGGCGGCCACGGCTCTGAAGACCGGGACACAAACCAGGACCTGCAGTAAGTGCGGCGCCAAGGAGACAAAGACCATCGCGAAGCTGAAAGCCACCATCAAGCTGAACGTGACCTCCCTCCCGCTGAAGGTGGGCCAGTCCACCACGGCAGTGAAGGTGACAAAGATGACCACCGGGGACGCCATTAAATCCTGGAAGTCCAGCAACACCAAGGTAGCCACAGTGACCTCCAAGGGCAAGATCACCGGAAAGAAGGCGGGCACGGCCAAGATCACCGTCACGCTGAAGAGCGGAAAAACCGCCAAGGTGACCGTAAAGGTACAGAAAGCGAAGGTAGCCACCACGAAGATTTCCGTTGCCGGAAAGACACTGAAGATTTCAGGCAACAAGCTGACCCTGAAGAAGGGCAAGAGCGAGACTCTGGTGACCACCCTTACCCCGCTGACCAGCGCCGATAAGGTAACCTACACCACCTCCAACAAGAAGATTGTGACGGTGACAAAGGCAGGCAAGATCACGGCGAAGAAGAAGGGCAAGGCAAAGATCACAGTGAAGGCAGGAAAGAAGAAGGTAGTCATCACAGTGACCGTAAAATAAGGAGAGTACAGGGCCGTTCCATGGGAGCGGCCCTGTATGATACCCAAAAGAAATCCAATAATGCCAAAAATATGGATTGCATTTTTCCGCAAGCTGTGCTATGCTACAGTACAGGTAAAGCGTACAAGTAAACTGAATATAGAAAATAACAGGTGCCGATGGAAAAGGCCATCGGTGAAAAGGGAAACAGGTGCAAATCCTGTGCGATCTCGTCACTGTAATTAGAGAGCGGAAGCCACCGCGTCATTGCGCGGATACGTCACTGGGAGACCGGGAAGGCGGCTTCATGCGGGGAACTATAAGTCAGGAGACCTGCCTGTTATTGGTACGGGAACAGTAGTTCCAGATCACGAGGAATTGGTCGTACCGGTTGAAATAAGCTCTTATTTTTTCCGCTCCCCTTTTACTCCGGTAGAGGGGATTTTTCTTGCTACGGGGAAAAGAGCTCCGCCCTTTTCTACGGCGTTTCGCGTCTGCTGTTGTTTTGCTCTGGCTGTTTCCGTATCCCGATGTTGCTGATGCACAAAAATACATACACATCAGAGGATACCCCGATGGGGGATCCTGAGAAAAGGAGGAGACAGAAATGAAAAACAGAGTGCTGAGAACTATGCTGGTGGGAACCGTAGCGGCGTCCATGATGCTTTGCGGTATGGCCGTACAGGCGGAGGAGTCCACAGAAGCGGCTACGGAAGCCGCTGAGGAGGCTGCCGCTGAGGAGGAAGAGGACGAGGAGAACTACGACACCGGCGACGCTTCTCTCGACAATGTGAGAAATCAGGATGAGATCGGTGACAATGAGCTGCTGGTGATCAGCTTTGGTACCAGCTTCAATGACAGCCGCCGTCTGACCATCGGCGCCATTGAGGATGCCCTTGAGGCCGCTTTCCCGGACTATTCGGTGAGAAGAGGCTTTACCAGCAATATCATCATCGACCACGTACTGAGCCGCGACGGCATCCAGATCGACGATGTGGCCGCCGCCCTGGACCGTGCGGTGGACAATGGCGTAAAGACCCTGGTGGTTCAGCCCACCCATCTGATGGACGGACTGGAGTACAATGACGTGGTGGCTGAGATTGCGGAGTACGCCGATTCCTTTGAGAAGGTTGTTATGGGAGAGCCGCTGCTGACCACCGATGAGGATTTTGAGGCAGTGATTACCGCGATCACAGACGCTACCGCGGAGTATGACGACGGCGAGACCGCCATCTGCTTCATGGGTCACGGAACTGAGGCCGAGTCCAATGCCGTATACGCGAAGATGCAGGAGATGCTCACCGCGGACGGATTTGAGAACTACTATGTAGGTACCGTTGAGGCGGAGCCCAGCCTGGACGATGTTCTGGCCGCGGTAGGAGAGAAGGAGTACAAAAAGGTTGTTCTGGAGCCCCTGATGGTGGTAGCCGGCGATCACGCGAACAATGATATGGCCGGTGACGAGGAAGGTTCCTGGAAGACCACCTTTGAGGCGGCTGGCTACGAGGTAGAGTGCCTGCTTCGGGGACTGGGTGAGCTTCCGGCGATCCAGGAGCTGTATGTGGCCCACGCTCAGGCGGCCATTGACAGCCTGGCGGAATAATGGATCTGTGAGAAAAGAGTTAAGGCAGGCGGCTGGTTTCGGCCGCCTGTTTATGCATTATGTAGCCGCTAAGAAAAGCGGCGGAATGGAGTATGAGATGAAAAAGAGAAATCAGATAGCGGCGGTTCTGATGGCAGCGGCGGTGGCGGCGTCCCTTCCGGCGGCGGCCCTGGCGGAGGAGGCCGGTACAGTGACAGAAGCGGCGGAGAATGGCGCGGAGGCCGGGGACAGCGGGCAGTCGGACGAGGCGGAGAACGGCGCGGAGGCCGGGGACGGTGAGCAGTCATCGGACGCGAGCAGCCTGGTGGCTTCCTCCTCGGAGATGACCACCCGGGAGGATGTGGTGGATGACAGCATGGTGCCCATCTACGGTACCGATGTGGAGGATGGTGTGTATGAGATGGAGGTGCTCTCCAGCTCCTCCATGTTCCGCATCATAGACTGTGAGCTGACCGTGGCGGACGGGGAAATGACCGCCGTGATCACTCTGAACGGCGACGGCTACCTGAAGCTTTTCATGGGGACCGGCCTGGAGGCCGTGGAGGCAGAGGAGGAGGACTACATCACCTTCGTGGAAAACGAGGAGGGCAAGCAGACCTACACGGTGCCGGTGGAGGCATTGGATATGGGCATCGACTGTGCCGCGTGGAGCAAGAACAAGGAGAAATGGTATGACAGGACGCTGGTGTTCCCTTCTGCCTCCCTTCCCATGGATGCCCTGAAAAATGTGGCAATGACCACCCTGGAGGATCTGGGGCTGGAGGACGGCGTCTATCTGGTGGATGTGACGCTGGAGGGAGGGTCCGGCAAGAGCACAGTCCAGTCCCCCACCACATTGACGGTGGCGGACGGAGTGATGACAGCCACCATCGGCTGGGCCAGTCCCTACTATGATTATATGCTGGTGGGCGAAGAGAAGTATCTGCCGGTAAATACCGAGGGGGATTCCGTGTTTGAGATTCCGGTGACGGGAATGGATTACAAGATGCCGGTGACCGCGGATACCGTAGCCATGAGCGTTCCCCACGAGATTGATTACACCCTGTACTTTGACTCTGCCTCCATAGAGGCGCAGTAAAAAATAAGCCGCCGTCCATGGCCTTGGGTCATGGACGGTGAGAAAGGTACGTTTGAAGGTATGAAGAAATATCTTTCCATCACAGTTATGAGCCTTTTTCTGCTGGCCGCCCCGGTACTTTCCCCAAAGGCCCAGGACACCGGGGACTGGTGCGGACTGACCTATGAAAGCAGCATGGAGCTGCAATACGCGAACCAGTTTTCCGTCGATTACTACGAGGGAGGCTATGCCCGGATTTCCATAGGGGAGGACGAGCGCTTCCTGGTGGTGCCGGAGGATGGGGCGGTGCCGGAGGAGCTGGAGGAGGGAGTGGCGGTGCTGCGGCAGCCGGTGGAGAATATCTACCTGGTGGCCACCTCCGCCATGGACCTTTTTGCTTCTCTGGACGCCCTGGATCACATCCGTCTCTCCGGTACCGACGCGGAGGGCTGGTATGTGGAGGAAGCGAGGGAGGCCATGGAGAACGGCAGTATCCTCTATGCCGGAAAATACAGCGCCCCGGACTACGAGCAGATCCTGGCTGAGGGCTGCGGTCTGGCCGTGGAGTCCACCATGATCTACCATTCCCCGGAGGTGAAGGAAAAGCTGGAGGCCTTTGGCATCCCGGTGCTGGTGGAGCGCTCCAGCTATGAATCCCATCCCCTGGGACGCACCGAGTGGGTGAAGCTGTATTCCGTCCTTTTTGGCAAGGAGGAGCTGGCGGAGGAGCTGTTTGAGGCCCAGCGGCGGACCATGGACGAGATCGGGGCGGAGGAGCATACGGGCAAGACGGTGGCCTTCTTCTATATCAGCTCCAACGGCTATGCCAACGTGCGCAAATCCAACGATTACGTCTCAAAGATGATCGAGCTGGCGGGCGGCACCTATATCTTTCAGGATCTGGGGGAGGAGGACAACGCCTTGTCCACCATGAATTTACAGATGGAGGAGTTTTACGCCGGAGCCAGGGAGGCCGACTATCTGATTTACAACAGCACCATAGACGGGGAGCTGAGCACCATCGATGAGCTTTTGGGAAAAAGCGCCCTGCTGGCGGACTTCAAGGCGGTGAAGGAGGGAAATGTGTGGTGCACAGGGAAAAATCTTTTCCAGGAGACCACCTGCCTGGGTGACATGATCGGTGATATCCATACCATGCTGACCAACGAAGACCCGGAGCTGACGGAGCTTACCTATCTCCACCGGCTCCAATAGACGCGAGGCAAAACCATGAGATCAGATTCCATCCAAAAGCGCCGCCTGCGCTATACCGCGGCCTTTGCCATCCTCATTCTTGTTACATTCCTGCTGATCGTCTGGAATATCAATTCCGGCAGTATTCCTCTGACTGTTCCGGAGATTTTTCGGATTCTCTTTGGCAGCAAAAGCGAGGACACGGCCTACAATATCATATGGGAAATCCGTCTGCCCCGGATCCTGGCGGTGGTGATTCTGGGGGGCGCTCTGTCCGTCTCGGGATTTCTTTTGCAGACCTTCTTCGGCAATCCCATCGCCGGACCCTTTGTGCTGGGGATCTCCTCCGGCGCAAAGCTGGTGGTGGCCCTGGTGATGATTCTGATGCTTCAGCGGGGGAGGATTGTCACCTCCTCGGTCATGATTCTGTCCGCCTTTGCGGGCGCTTTGATTTCCATGGGCTTCGTTTTGGCCATATCCAGAAAGGTGAAGCGGATGTCCATACTGGTCACCAGCGGCGTAATGATCGGCTATATCTGTTCCGCTGTCACCGACTTTGTGGTCACCTTCGCCGATGATTCCAATATTGTCAATCTTCATAACTGGTCCATGGGCAGCTTCTCAGGCACCTCCTGGGAAAATGTGCGGGTGATGACCCTGGTGGCGGGAGTCACGCTGATTCTCACCTTCCTGATGTCAAAGCCCATCGGCGCCTATCAGCTGGGGGAGACGTATGCGCAGAATATGGGAGTGAATGTGAAGCTGTTCCGGGTGGCGCTGATCTTGCTTTCCAGCGTTCTCTCCGCCTGCGTGACCGCCTTTGCCGGCCCCATCTCCTTTGTGGGGATCGCGGTGCCCCATCTGACCAAGAGCCTGCTGGGCACGGCGAAGCCCATTCTGGTGATTCCGGCCTGCTTCCTCGGCGGCGCCGCCTTCTGCCTTTTCTGCGACCTTATCGCCCGGACTCTGTTTTCTCCCACCGAGCTGTCTATCAGCTCCGTTACCGCCATCTTTGGCGCTCCGGTGGTGATTTATATCATGGTACGCAGACAGAGGCAGGTATGAGAAGGAAGCGGTGGGATTTGGATTGGGATGCCCGTTCGGATAGGAGTGATTTGCGGGCAAGCGTTGAGGAAGAAACGGGAGGCCGGTAATGGACAGCTATTATTTTTATACAGATCATATGACTGTGGGCTACGATGGGAAGCCTCTGATCCGGGAGATCGAGATCCGCCTGGACCGGGGGCAGATATTGACGCTGATCGGCCCGAACGGCGGCGGAAAATCCACCATACTGAAAAGCATCACCAGGCAGTTGAAAACCATCGGCGGGACTGTTTATCTGGGAGGACGGGACCTTCGGAGGATGTCGGGCCGGGAGTTGGCCAGGCAGCTGGCCGTGGTATTGACGGAGCGGATGAAGCCGGAGCTGATGACCTGTGAGGATGTGGTGGCCACCGGGCGTTATCCCTACACCGGCGCCCTGGGAATCCTGTCGGCGGAGGACCGGGAGAAGGTGGAGCGGGCCATGGAGCTGGTACACGCCCTGGAGCTTCGGGACAGGAGCTTTTCCAATATCAGCGACGGGCAGCGGCAGCGGATTCTGCTGGCCCGGGCGATCTGCCAGGAGCCGGAGATCATCATCCTGGACGAGCCCACCTCTTTTTTGGATATCAAGCATAAGCTGGAGCTGCTGTCCATACTGAAACAGATGGTGAGAGAGCGGAATGTGGCGGTGATTATGTCCCTCCATGAGCTGGACTTGGCTCAGAAAATTTCCGACACGGTACTCTGTGTTCACGGCGAGTACATTGACCGGGCCGGGAGCCCCGAGGAGGTGTTTACCTCCGACTACATCCGGCAGCTTTACGGCGTCACCAGCGGCAGCTATAACGCCATCTTCGGCTGCATGGAGATGGAGGGCGCCAAGGGGGAGCCGGAGGTGTTTGTGATCGGCGGCGCCGGCGCCGGAGTGCCGGTCTACCGCAGCCTGCAGCGCCGCCAGATCCCCTTCGCCGCCGGCGTGCTTCACAAAAATGACGTCGACTATCAGGTGGCCCGGACCCTGGCCGCGGAGGTGGTGGCCGCGGAGCCCTTCGAGGCCATAAGCCGGGAGCAGTATACGGAGGCCCTGGAGCTGATGAAGCGGTGCAAGAAGGTCTTATGTCCCCTGGATCACTTCGGGACTATGAACAGGGAAAATGAAAAGCTGCTGCAAGAGGCCCGGCGGCTTGGACTGTTGGAGGCCTGCCAATAAAAAAGACTTGAAGGATTTTTCAGTCCTCCAGGTCTTTTTTTCACATTCCGCAAGGGATTTTTCACTGAAAGAGAAAACCCTTCTCCGGAAACTGCGCCTGAATCGCCGCCTTCTGCTCCGGGGTGCAGATGAGGCGTTGAAGGCTCGGGATCTCGTCAAGACCCTGGTAGCTCTCTACGTTGGCTCCATAAAGATAGAGAAGCGTCAGGGAGGGGAGCTGGTCAAAGTCCCGGAAATCTTCGATGGTGGCGGCTACCACGTTCAAGGTTTCCAGGTGGGGAAGCTCTGCCCCGTCCGCGGAAAAGACGGTGCTGTCATCGCCGGTGTAGAACAGATCATCCAGCTCCGGCAGCGCCGAAAAATCCCGGAGGGAGAGGCCGTTGGAGTAGCCGAACTCCAGGCGCTTCAGGGAAAGCCCCTCCATACTTTGAAGCATATCCCTGCTCAGGGAGAAGAGCACCAGCTCCGAGAGCTGGGGCAGCCTGCGGATTTCGGAGAAATCCCGAAGCTCCACAGAGAAAAGGTTCAGGGAACTCAGCGGGCAGTTTTCAAGGCCGGCCAGGGAGGTGATCCCTGTGTCGCTGATGTTCAGGGTCCGCAGGTTCGGCAGAGTGGACAGTACGCCAGTGTCCGCAATGTCCAGGCTGGGGACGCACAGATATTCCAGGGCTTCGTTTCCGGCCAGAGGGGAAAGATCCGTCAGCGGATTGTAGCCCAGCCCCAGCCGTTTGATTTCGGTGCCCTTCAGGACAGAAATGTCGGAAATTTGCTGTCCGTAGAGGCTCAGCTCCACCAGATTAGGCATGTGGGTGATATCCTCCAGGGAGGAGATGGGCCCTTTCTGGAGATACAGGCCGGACTCCCGGGTTTCGTCGTCATAGAAATAAGGATATTCCCCTTTCAGCCAGATCTCCGAGTCGTCGGAAAAGAGCTGGAGGCCCATGATGTGAAGCCGCGTCACCTTTCCCAGATCGGCCAGGGTGATATCGCCGGAGGGCCTGTTCAGGATTTCTCGGACGGCTTCCTCGATGAGAGGCTCCCGGAAGGTGTAGACGGTGTCCGAAGTCTCACTCTCCATCCCGGTCCCGGCGCCGGTACTGCCCGCCACCCGATCCTCGCCGGTATCGGAAACGGGGTCCATCCTGTCCCCACCGGTATTGCCCGCCACCCGATCCTCTCCAATATCGGATGACGGCACATTTTCAGTCTGTTTTCTGGTGGAGGTTCCCTCAGTATCCGACTGGAGGGCCGTGAGACGGTTTCTCTGGCAGACCGCCACACCCGCCAGGCACAGATTCAGAGCCAGGGACAGGGCGATCGCCAGCCGGGGCAGCAGCCTGCGCCGCCAGGGGACGGGGGGGTTTTTCGAGATCCCGGAATACCGGGCCGCCAGCAGATCCGGCAGCAGCTCCGAGGTGGTCTGGTACCGCTTGCCCGGATCAAACATGGTGGCCTTCTGGATGATCTGCCGGATGGGAGGCTCCAGCTCCGGCAGGCTGATTTTGGCCACCTCGTATTCTCCGGTGATGCAGTACAGCAACAGAATGCCCAGGGAATACAGGTCGCTGCGGGTATCGGTCTGCTGGTAGCCGAACTGCTCCGGCGGCGCCGTGAGCCGTGTCCCCATGATCACCGTGTCACTGCGCTTTTTCGCCTGGAAAAAACGGGAAATGCCCAGGTCGATAAAATGGCACACGCCCTCACCGTCCACCACCACATTCTGAGGCTTGATGTCCCGATGGATTAAAGGCGGCTGCAGGGTGTGAAGAAAATGCAGCAGCTCCGTCAAACTGATGATATAGTCCAGCGCCTGCTCCGGGGGAAGTCCCGGTTTTTTGTAGTTGGATTCGCACAGCTCCTCCAGGGTTTTGCCCTTGATGTAGGTGCGCACATAGTAGCGGACCCCCTGATCCTCCGTCAGCTCCAGGGGAGTGGGGAAGGTGGCGGCCAGCCTGGAGGGCTGCTGATGAAGAAACTCCAAAATATCGTTCTCATTTGTGAGGGAGGCGGCCAGCAGCGGATCGCTGGCTGTCTTCAGCAGAACCAGCCTTCCGGTGGATTTTTGGCGCAAAAGATAGGTGGCCGTCTGGTCTGCATATTTCAGACAGGATACGGCCACGTAATTTTGATTTAATGGTTCCGGCAGGTACAGAAGTGTGTCCTCGATGGATTCTCCCGCAGTCTCCCTGGGATCATGAGCAATATTCTCTTTGGAATCTACGGTCATGAGTTTTCCTCCCGGTATAGCGGCAGCTCACCAATCCTGTTCAGAAAATCATTGGTCTGCTGCATGGTATATTTTTTCTCGATGGCAAAAATGATGGCGGCGTCCCGGCGCACCTTGGCATAGAGACAGCCCTGATTGGAGAGACGCAGCAGCTGGTTGGTCTCGGTCAGGGTGGCTGTCATACAGAGGCAGATGCGCAGAATCATATTTCGTCCCGGCGCCTTCTGGCCGCTGAGAATATGATAAAAGTAGGAGCGCTCAATGCCGCTCGTGCCAATAATATCCTTGGGAGTCAGATGATGCTTCTCCATCACCTTGTACAGGTAATGACAGAAGGCCGGCGCCTCCTCCACATCCTGAAACGCCTCAGTCACCTCTGAGAACTGTCCGGACCTTTTTATAATAGAAAGTAATTGCGAAGTTGTCAAATGCTTCTTTTGAGAATCCCTCAAAGATATCCCTCCCCCAAACCTCAGAGCGTGCTTGACAGGCCGTGCCTCCCAAACGCTCTAAAGCAAGCTATAGAAAAAGTATAGCATACAACGGGTGAGTCAGGCAATCTGTGAGGTTTTTTGACGAAAAAAGTCTTCTGACAGGACACAAAAAGAGGGCTTGTGGAAGACTTTTGGTGGGATGTGACGAAAGAAAAAGAATACCGCTCCCCCGGATGTCAAAAAAGTTCTTGACAAAAAGGCCGGGATAAGATATGATATCAGCGTTACAAAACGTGCGGGTGTAGTTCAATGGTAGAACACCAGCCTTCCAAGCTGGACACGTGGGTTCGATTCCCATCACCCGCTTTTTTGATGCGGTAAACTGCGGCAGGAGCTTCCTGCCGCTTTTCTTTTTCCATAAGTTTCTTCGTGTAAAAGCCTCCCCTCTGGCAAAAACTGAGAGTAATTATGAAAATCCGGGGGAAAAGGAAGATGAAGATGATGGAATATGCGGGGCCCGCCCTGCTGGTTACGGGGGCCGGGATCTATTACTATTTTTACATCCGGCGCATTGTGAATTTGCTGGGGCTGCGGACGGACTTAAGAGAGATTCGGCTGGGGATAGCCGGGCTGTCCGGGGTCCTGGTGGCTCCCGCGTATAATATCTGGGGAATCTGGGCGGTGGTGGTGCTGCATCATTTCGCCTTTGCCCTGGTTTTTGAGCTCGTCAATCTGGGCGTAAGGCGGGGGAGAGGACAAAGGGGCTGGAGGATTCTCTATTCGAGCGGCCTGCTCCCCTTGCTCTGCACCGGCCTTGTGCTGCTTTACGGCTATTGGAACATGAATCACATAGTGCGGACAGAGTATACGGTGTACACCAAAAAGGAAATTCGGGAGGAGGGCTACCGGCTCTGTCTTGTCTCCGACCTGCACTACGGGGATGTGCTGGGGGAGGAGAGGCTTTTAGAGTGCTGTCAGGAGATCAGCAGAAGCCGCCCCGACTTTCTGGTGCTCTGCGGGGATATCGTGGATGAGCATACCACCAAAGAGGAGCTGGAGGAGGTATTTGAGGCGCTGTCCGGGGTTCGGACGGAGTACGGCATTTATTACGTGTATGGCAATCATGACCGGGGAAGGTACGGGGAAGAGGTGGATTTCACCGAGGAGGAGCTGGAGCGGACGATCCGGGACAAGGGGATTCGGATTCTCCGGGATGAGACGGTGACCGTGAACGGAGAGCTGACTCTGCTGGGACGGGACGATCGGACCCATCCAAAGCAGGGCGGCAGGATGGCCTCCAGGGAACTGATCCGCCAGGCGGACCCGGACCATTTTCTCCTGCTGCTGGATCACCAGCCCCGGGAGCTAAAGGAAAATGCCGCCCTGGGCTATGATCTCCAGCTTTCCGGCCACACCCACGGCGGTCAAATCTGGCCCGTGGGAAAATTAAGCGGCCTGCTGGGCTTCGGCGAGATGAATTACGGCCATCAGAGGATCGGGGATTTCCAGGTCATCGTCTCCTCCGGGATGGCAGGCTGGGCCTATCCGATCCGCACCGGAAAGCATTCGGAGTATGTGATGGTGGATCTCTGCCCGGAAAAATAAAATGCGGGAATCCTAATGATTCCCGCGTCTGTCATTCGCCGCTTTCGGTCTCAGAGGCCGAGAGCTCCGCGTCATCTAAGATCTGCTTCAGCTCATTGATCATCTCCTCATCCTTCAGCCGGAACCGCACCTCCACCCGCCGGGAGGCGTCCATATCCAGCTCCCCGTCGGTGTAGACCGGGTTGCTCATGGAGTGACCGTTGCTGGTGAGCTTTTCCTTCAGATTCTCCAGCTCCTGGGCGGTGAGAAAGCCCTCCGCGTTGGAGAAGAGGTAGTTGGCCACGGCCAGGGCCCGCTCCTGGGAGAGCCGCAGATTGTAAATGTAGTCTCCGCTGGTGTCGGTGTAGCCGTCGATGCTGATCTCCGCCAGGTAATCCTGATATTCCTCCGCCATCAGCACCTTGCAGTAGACCGGCAGCACCAGCCCCAGCATCTCCAATCCCTCGTCGGTGAGCTCCGTCTCATTAAATCCAAAGAGAACGTTGGAGTCCAGGGCGATGGAACCGCTGGCCTCGTCGATTACCACCGTCAGGTCATGCTGGTCAAACTGCTGCTTCAGATCCGCGATCAGGTCCGCCTTCACACCGATGATCTGCTCGATCTTCCTCTGCTGCTCCTGCATCAGGCTTTCCTGCTCGTCGAGGGCCGCCTGCTGGGAGGCCAGAAGGGCGCTCTGCTCGTCGAGGGCCGTCTGCTGGGAGGCCACCAGAGCGTTCTGCTCGTCCAGAGCCGCCTGCTGGGAGGCCACCAGCGCCTCCTTGGCCGTCAGATCCTCCTGCTGGGAAGCCAGAAGGGCGCTCTGCTCGTCGAGGGCCGTCTGCTGGGAGGCCAGAAGGGCGCTCTGCTCATCGAGAGCCGCCTGCTGGACCGCCAGCTCGCTTTCACGCTCATTCAGCTCCGCCGTGAGCTGGCTCTGGGTCTGCTGGTGGGCCGCCTCCTCCTGGAGCTTTTCCTGATAATTCTTCTGGGCCTGCATAAAGGAGATACACATCACCAGCACAAAGAGAAGGAGAAGCCCCGCCATCATATCGGAGTAGGAGCGCCAGATATTGTGGCGTTCGTAGGTTTTCTTTCGCTTATAGTACATGGCTCACCTCACTTTCCCTGACCGCCGGTTTTCTTACGGCCCCGGAACAGGCGGGGAGCGCTGACCAGCTCCGCCAGGTCATCAAGCTTGCGCACCGTCTCCTGCAGCAGGGCCAGCTCCTGCTGCTCCTCCCCGGAGGGCTTGGCGGCCAGAGCGGCCTCCTGACGGCGCCGGATATTCTGGAGCTGCCCGGAGATCCGGGTAAGCTGCTCCTTCAGCTCCAGGTTAGACCGCACCGGTCCCATCTTCGCGATTTCCTCGGAGCAGGCTCTCAGCTCCGCCGCGTTTTTCTCCCAGACGGCGGAAAATTTCTCGATGGACTGATACATAAACCGTATGTAGTCCTGGTAGGCCTCCTTCTGCTCCTGGTTGATCCGGTAGGCGTCGTTCTGGGCGGCGGAAAGCTGCTGGAAGGAGTCGGCAAGATGCTGCTGGGCCTGCTCCATGGACTCCTGCATGCCGTCCACCGTCTCCTGCAGCCGCAGCAGGGTGCGGTCCATAAAGTCCGTGTAGCTGGCCTGGGTCTTTGCCAGCGTGTCCACACTTTTGGTGATTTGATCGAAATCATCCATCAGCTCCTGGCGCATCTGCCGGGTCACCGTCTGGCAGACGGAGGTGAGAAGCTCCTCCTGGGTCTGAGTGAAGGAGTCGGCGATCTCCCGGAAGCCGTCGGACATTCGGGCAAAGGCGGGAGTGATGGCCTGCTCAAAGCTCTTTCCCATCTGCTCCACAAAGACGCCGGTCAGGTCGTTCACCAGCTCCTCCTGGGACTTTTTCTGCTCCATCAGAAGATTCAGGGAGTCCACCTCGTAGGGCGGCCTCACATAGAGATAAAAGGTGTCCAGAAACTCCTCGGCCCGGGCGGAGAGGTTGGAAAACTCGCTGCGCAGGGTGAAGGAGAAGGAGAGGGCCAGGGCGATGCCGTAGATGGAGGTGATGAAGGCCACCTTGATGCCGTTGATCAGGGGAGTGACGGAGCCGGCCATCTGCTCGTATCCGGAGGGGTCAAACTCCCGCAGGCCCATCACCAGTCCCACGAAGGTGCCCAGGATGCCCAGGCTGGTGAGAATATCCGGGATGCTCTCCAGAATGCCCCGGCGCACGTAGGTCTCCACCGTCTCCTCATTGATGAAATTCCGAATGTCGCAGGTGCCCTTCGGATTGTGGCGGATCATGCGTCTGTACTGCTGGTAGCACTCATCCAGGAAGGCGTTTTGGAAAAGCGGGTCCCCGTCGCCGCCGGGGATGGGCTGGGATTCCTGGGCGGCCTGCCGGAGGCGGCGAGTGCCCCTTGACAGGCCGCTTTCCGCCTGAATCAGTCTCCGAAGCCCCAGGGCCCAGGCGGCGGCCAGCATCAGCAGCATGAGAGCCAAAAAGCCCAGGTTAAAATAAATCGTGGCGTTTTCCGTGTCCCTGCTGAAATAGGTGATGAATACGCAGATCCCCACCGAGAGGGCTGCCGCCAGGGCAGAGACCGTTCTTCTGATATACATTTTTCTTCCCCCTTTATTCTTTTATCGTAAAAACTGCTTTCATTATAAAAAAATAATGATCTTTCGTAAAGCGGATACGGAAAGTTTTAAGAAAAAAAGCCGAAAGAGCGCCGCTGATTGACAAATCCCCAGGAAAACGATATGATATTTCCGGCCGCTGCGAAGGATTGGGGGGAGCGTTCGCCGCTTTCCCGCAGGGCGGCGTCCATCTTATTATAAAATAGAACAGGAGAGGATAAAAATGATTGAGCAGCTTGCGATCTTTGTGGAAAACCAGCCGGGAAGTCTGAGGAGGGTGTCCCGGGTGCTGAGCGAAAATAAAATTAAAATTTATGGGATTTCTTCCGTGGATACGCCGGAGTTTGGAATTCTCCGCCTGATTGTGGATGATCCGGCGGCGGCCAGGGAGCGCCTTACGGGGGAAGGCTTTGCCGTGAAGGTCAGCGACGTGATCGCCGTGGACACCCAGGAGGAGCAGAGCACCCTGGACCGCCTGGTGACGGTGTGCCACGAGAGCAATATCAATGTGGGATACATCTACTCCTCCTTCGGGAGAATGGGCGGCCACTCCACCTTCATTCTCAGCGCCGACGATTTGGAGGAGACGGAATCCCTTCTCCAGGCCCACGGTTTTTGCTGCCTGTAGAAGCCTGCCCTAAATGCCTATTGACGAATTCGGAAAATCGGGTAAAATAGATATGTACAAGTTTAGCAGGATTTAAGCACGCGTTAAAATAAATACTTGAATTCAAGGAGGAATCGACATGGATTACGCAAAAGAATCATTACGGCTGCATTACGAGCTGAAGGGAAAGCTGGAGGTGACAGCCAGAGCCGCTGTGGACAGCAAGGACGCCCTTTCTCTTGCCTATACGCCGGGGGTGGCTCAGCCCTGCCTGGAGATACAGAAGGACGTCAACAAGAGCTATGAGCTCACCCGCCGCTGGAATACTGTGGCCGTGGTGACGGACGGCACTGCGGTGCTGGGACTGGGAGATATCGGTCCTGAGGCGGGGATGCCGGTGATGGAGGGCAAATGCGTGCTGTTCAAGGCCTTTGGCGGCGTGGACGCCATTCCTCTCTGCGTGCGCAGCAAAAATGTGGATGATATCGTAAATACGGTGGCCCTGCTGGCGGGCAGCTTTGGGGGAGTGAACCTGGAGGATATCAGCGCCCCCAGATGCTTCGAGATCGAGGCGAAGCTGAAGGAGCGCTGCGATATTCCTATTTTCCATGACGACCAGCACGGCACGGCGGTGATCACTCTGGCGGGTCTTCTGAACGCCCTGAAGCTGGTGAAAAAGGATATCCACGACGTGAAGATCGTTACCAGCGGCGCGGGGGCGGCCGGGATCGCCATCATCCGTCTGCTCATGAGCATGGGGCTGAAAAACGTGGTGATGACGGACCGGGTCGGCGCGATCTACAAGGGCCGGGAGGGCCTGAACCCCATCAAGGAGCAGATGGCGGAAATCACCAACCAGAACCTCGAGAAGGGCACGCTGGCCGAGGTGATCAAGGGCGCCGACGTGTTCATCGGCGTATCGGCGCCGGGCACTCTGACGAAGGAGATGGTGCGGACCATGGCGAAGGATCCCATCATCTTT
>CAZGRM010000009.1:0-37622 GCA_964528295.1 uncultured Lachnospiraceae bacterium | reverse complement strand
CCGGAAACGGAGGGGAACGGCGCGGCGAACGCGTCGGAGGGAGTGTCCCGGAGCGGTGCGGCGAACGCGTCAGAGGAGGCGTCCCAAAGCGGCCGGGCAAAAATCAGGATTCTTCGCCACAGCCGTCAGCTTAGGATCTCGGAAAATACCAACGAGGCCCTGGCGGCGGCCGGGGGGGACTTTATCGCCTTCTGTGATCACGACGATCTGCTGTCCCCCGACGCGTTGTATGAGTGTGTCCGGCTGCTGAATGAAAAGCCGGAGCTGGAGCTGATTTACTCGGACGAGGACAAGGTGGACGGCGCCGGGCGGAGATTTTTTGAGCCCCATTTTAAATCAGATTACAATCCGCAGCTGCTGTGCAGTATGAATTATTTCTGCCATCTGGTGGTGGTGAAGCGGGAGCTGGCGGGACGGGTGGGAGACCTGGATCCGGCCTTTGACGGAGCCCAGGACTATGACTATGTGCTGCGGTGTACGGAGCGGACCACTCCTGAGCGGATCGGCCACATCCCGAAGATTCTCTACCACTGGCGGAGCCATCAGGAGTCCACGGCGGAAAATCCGGAGAGCAAGCGGTATGCCTTTTTGGCGGGCTGCCGGGCTGTCCAGGCCCACTATGACCGGCTGGGCATAAAGGCCTCGGTGCGGGAGGGACGTTACCCCGGACTTTACGACACGGATTACCAGATCCTGGGGGAGCCGCTGATCTCCATACTGATCCCCAACAAGGATCATCTGGCGGATCTGCTGAACTGTATCCGGTCCATCGAGGAAAAATCGGATTACCGGAATTATGAGTACATTGTAATTGAGAACAACAGCACCGAGCCGGAGACCTTCCGGGGATATGAGAAACTGGAGAAGGAAAATCCGAAGGTGAAGGTGGTTTATTATGAGGGAGAGTTTAATTTCTCCGATATCAATAACTTCGGGGCGAAATATGCCTCCGGGGAATACTATCTGCTGCTGAACAATGACACGGAGATCATAGCGCCGGACTGCCTGCGGCAGCTTCTCGGTCCCTGTCAGAGGCCGGAGGTGGGGATCGTGGGAGCCCAGCTCTACTATGAGGACGATACGATTCAGCACGCGGGAGTGGTGCTGGGCTTCGGTGGCATCGCGGGCCATGCCTTCATCGGGGAAAAGCGGGGAGACAACGGCTATTTTTCCCGGATTATTTGCGCCCAGAACTACAGCGCCGTCACTGCGGCCTGTATGATGGTGAAGGCCTCCGTCTACCGGGAGGTGGGAGGCATGTCAGCGGATCTTAAGGTGGCCTTCAATGACATCGATTTTTGCATGAAGGTGCGGGCGGCCGGAAAGCTGATTGTGTACAATCCCAGGGCGGAGCTGTACCACTATGAGTCCAAATCCCGGGGGCTGGAAAACACCCAGGAAAAGATCGAGCGCTTCAACCGGGAGGTGGCCCAGTTTCTGGACCGCTGGGGGGACCAGGTAAAGGCCGGCGATCCCTACTACAATCCGAATCTGTCCTTGGACAAGGCGGATTTTTCACTGAAGCTGTGAGCCGCGAAAAGCTGGAAGAAAGTACCTGAGAGGATAAAAGATGCCGAAAATAAAACATTTCTTTTCGATTTGCAATAAAAAACTGGATGAGATCTGGAAGGAGGAGCCCGGTCAGCCGTCCAGGCCGGACCCATCCTCCGCCCCCGCATGGGGCGGATTTATCCGAAGCCGGAGGTGGGAGCTTTTGTTCGTGCTGGTGATGGGTTGCCTCCTGTTTTACCTGGCCTGGATTCTGCCCTTCGACGGAGGGCCGGATGAGAAGGCCCGCTACCTGATCCCCACCTACATTTACCGCCACGGCACTCTGCCCGCCGGCTGGGACCCGGAGATCCGCAATCCCATATGGGGCATCTCCTACGCCTTTCATCCCATTCTGCCTTACATTTTCGGGGGATATTTGATGAAGCTGGTGGGGATCTTTCGTTCCTCCGACCACGCTCTGCTGATGGCCGCCAGGTTTGTCAATGTGGCCCTTGGCATGGGGTTTTACTGGTACGTGGCACAGATTGGAAAGAGACTGTTCCAAAACAGGCTGTTCCGCGTCTACTTTATCGCCCTGCTGGCATTGCTGCCCCAGCTTCTCTATCTGTTCGTCTATGTGAACACAGACGGCACCGCCCTGTTTTCCTGTGCCATGATCATCCATTACTGGCTGGCGGGGCTGGAGCGAAGGTGGGACAGGGGAAGCTGCACCGGATTGGCCCTGGGGGTCTCCGTGTGTGCCCTCTCCTACTTCAACGCCTACGGCTACGCCCTGTTTTCGGTGATTCTGTTTGTGGGGTCCCTGGCGGTTTTTTACGGAAAGAGGGGAGCGGGCAAGTGCGTTCTCCTGATCTTGAAGAGAGGGATTTACATCACGGCGATTGTGTTTTTGCTGACCGGCTGGTGGTTCATCCGGTGCGCCATCCTCTACGACGGGGATTTCCTGGGAATGAACGCGCCGAACAAGTACGCGGAGCTGTACGCCCAGGAGGAGTACAAGCCCTCGGTGAAAAAATCTCTTCAGGAGCAGGGTGTTTCCCTGGATGAGATGCTGCGCTCCGAGGAGGAGGGCGGAATGGAGTGGAAGAGAACCACCTACCGCAGCACCATCGGATACTTCGGGTACTATGAGTACGCGCTGGGCCTGGACATCTATGAGATTCACAAAAGGCTGCTGCTTCTGGGGACCGCGGGCATCCTGCTGTGGGCCGGATGCGGTTTCTTCTATTATATAAGGCAGGGGATGAGGCGGCTTTTGTGCCGGGGAGAGACGGAGGGCCCCGCCGGACCGGGAGATCTGCTGAAAAAGCCGACTCTGACTTTATCCGCTCCAAAAATGCGTCCGGCGAATTTCTGGCTGTTGCAGTTTTCCTTTATTTGCTGTATCATAGTACCAGTGCTTTTGTCACTGTACTATTCCTATACCGATGATTTCCAGCCCCAGGGGCGGTACGTCATGCCGATGATCATTCCGGTGATGTACTACATAGCGGCTGGGACGGAGCGCCTGCTGACGGCGGTTTTCCGGAAATGGGTGGTGTGGATTCTGATGGTGCCTCTGTTTTATGGGGTGCTGCACGTGTTCCTCGGAGCCTTTATTTCCGTGTATATTCCGGCCTGTGTGGAGTCGCTGGCCTTTCTTTCGGAGGTGAGATTCCTCTGGTTTTCCAATGTGGGCTGGCTGGTGAAGCTGCTGACGGCTTTCCTGCCGGGATAACCAAATGATCGGGTATGGGAGAGAATGGAAAAAAGAAACATTGGCGGAATACGCCACAGAAATCACACAAGGTGTGAGGGAGGAAACGTAATGAAGATTGATTTTAACCGAGCGCCGTTCGTGGGAACGGAATTTCAATATATGGAGCAGGCGGTACAGAACGCCAAGCTCTGCGGGGACGGCCCCTTTACAAAAAAATGTTCGGAGCTGATGCAAAAGCAGTTTGGGTCAAAGCATGTGCTGCTGACCACCTCCTGCACCCACGCTCTGGAGATGGCCGCCTTTCTCTGTGATTTGCGGCCGGGAGACGAGGTGATCATGCCCTCCTACACCTTTGTGTCCACAGCGGACGCCTTTGTACTCCAGGGGGCAAGGATCGTATTTGTGGATGTGCGGCCCGACACCATGAACATTGATGAGACGAAGATCGAGGCGGCCATCACCCCCCGGACCAGGGCGATCGCGGTGGTTCACTATGCCGGGGTGGCCTGCGAGATGGATACCATCATGGACATCGCCCGGAGGCACAATCTGAAGGTGGTGGAGGACGCGGCCCAGGGGGTCAACGCCTACTACAAGGGCCGGGCCCTGGGAACCATCGGAGATTTCGGATGCTACAGCTTCCATGAGACGAAGAACTATACCATGGGAGAGGGGGGCGCGCTGCTGTTCCAGGAGGAAAAGTACCTGGAGAAGGCGGAGATCCTGCGGGAAAAGGGAACCGACCGGAGTAAATTTTTCCGGGGTCAGGTGGACAAGTACCGCTGGGTGGACTATGGCTCCTCCTATCTTCCCAGTGATATGAACGCGGCCTACCTGTACGCCCAGCTGGAGGCCATGGAGCAGATCAATGACAAGAGATACCAGATCTACAACTACTACCGGGACCACCTGAAGGCGCTGGAGGAGCGGGGACTGATCGAGCTTCCCGTGGTGCCGGACTATGCGTCGCACAATGCCCACATGTTTTTTATCAAGACGAAGGACCTGGAGACCAGGACCGGACTGATCGGCTGGATGCGGGAGAAGGGGATCCAGTGTGTCTTCCACTATATCCCCCTGCACACTGCCCCTGCGGGACAGAAATTCGGACGGTTTGCGGGGGAGGACGTATATACCACAAAGGAAAGCGAACGCCTGATGCGTCTCCCCATGTTCTACAGCCTGACCATGGAGGAAGTAAAGTATGTGACAGACTGTCTCCTGAGCTATGATAAATATTGAGGAATCCCATTCGGAGTAAAACAAATGTCCATGAAAAAAAGCGTCAATTTCCTGAAAAAACTGACCCCCTACAACATCCAGAAGGGGGTCCGCTATCTGCGCCACTTTGGCTGGAAGGAATTTTTTGTGCGGCTCAGTGACCGGCTGGAGCCGGAGGAGGTGCCCTACGGCCCCTGGTTTGAACAGCACCGGGTGACGGAGGAGGAGCTGGGGCGGCAGAGAAAGCGCCGTTTCTCCGCTCCGGTCACCATCAGCGTCGCGGTACCCCTTTACCGCACTCCCGGGGAGTATCTGCGTCAGATGATCGATTCCGTGACGGCTCAGTCCTACCCCCACTGGGAGCTGTGTCTGGCCAACGGAAGCCCGGAGGATGAGGACATGAGGAGGATCCTTGGCGAGTACTGCAAAGCGGACCGCCGGATCCGGGTCAAGAATCTGAGGGAGAACCGGGGAATTGCCGGGAATACCAATTCCGCCCTCTCCATGGCCACCGGGGACTACATCGGCCTGCTGGACCATGACGATCTGCTGGAGCCGGATGCCCTCTACGAGGTGGCCAGGGCCATAGAGCAAAACCAGGGCGCGGAGCTTCTCTACACCGACGAGGATAAGGTGACCTCGGACGGCGGAGAGCATTTCCAGCCCAATCTGAAGCCGGACTTCAACCCGGATCTGCTCCGGTCCAACAACTATATCTGCCATTTCCTGGTGGTGGCGAAAACACTCTATGACCGGGTGGGGGGCTTTGACAAAAGCTATGACGGGGCTCAGGACTACGATTTTGTCCTGCGCTGTACGGAGCAGGCGAAGGAGGTCTGTCATATACCGAAGGTGCTGTACCACTGGCGGACCCATCCCGCCTCCACGGCGGACAATCCTCTCAGTAAACAGTACGCCTATGAGGCGGGAAGGCGGGCCATTGAGGCCCATCTGATCCGGCGGGGGCTGCCGGGCTGCCAGGTGGAGCGGAAGAAGGATTTCGGCTTTTACCGGGTGAAGTATCCGGTGGCGGGAGAGCCGCTGATTTCCATCATTATCCCAAATAAGGATCAGCGGGATACGCTGGAAAAATGTCTAAATTCGATCTTTGAGAAGAGTACCTACCGGAATTTTGAGATTATTATTGTAGAAAATAACAGTGAGACCGGGGAAATTTTCGATTATTATAAAGAAATAGATGGACGAAACGGCGTTCATGTTGTATATTGGGACAAAGACTTTAATTATTCGGCCATCAACAATTTCGGGATTCATCATGCGGTGGGCGAGTATTTGTTGTGTCTGAACAATGATATGGAGGTCATCAGCCCCGACTGGATGGAGGAGCTGCTGAGCCACTGTCAGAGGGAGGGCACGGGCATTGTGGGGGCCCGCCTCTATTACCCCGACGACACGATCCAGCACGCGGGGATCGTCGTGGGGATCGGCGGGATCGCCGGCAGTGTTTTTGTGGGAATGAAGCGTTCCCACACAGGCTATATGCACCGGGAATCGCTGCAGCAGGAGCTGAGCGCGGTGACGGCGGCCTGTATGATGGTGAAGCGGGAAGCTTACGAGGCGGCCGGCGGCTTTGAGGAGAAGCTGGCGGTGGCGTTTAATGACGTGGATTTCTGCCTGAAGGTGAAGGAAGCGGGATATCAGGTGGTGTATGATCCCTACGCGGAGCTGTACCACTGGGAGTCCAAGACCCGGGGGGCGGAGGATACCCAGGAAAAGGCGCGGCGGTTCCAGCGGGAGATCGAGTATATGCGCTGCCGGTGGATTTCTATTTTGAAGGAGGGGGATCCCTGCTACAATAAAAATCTCTCCCTGAAAAAATGGAATTATTCCCTGAAAAGCTGAGCGCCAGGGAGGTGGTTTCCGGCCCGCTCCGGGAAAGGGGCGCAGGATGGAGAAGGTGTTAGGAGTATGCGGATTGCGACAGTGGTGATCCCGAATCTGAACGGGATGAAATATCTGAAGGACTGCCTGGACTCCCTGATGGAGCAGAGCCGCCAGGATTTTTCCGTGATTTTGATCGACAACGGTTCCGGGGACGGGAGCGCCGATTATGTGGAGCTTCACTACCCGGAGGTGCGGGTGCGGCGATTTCCGGAGAACCGGGGATTCTGCGGCGCGGTAAACGAGGGGATCCGGCTGTCCGAGACGAAATATGTGATTCTCCTGAATAATGATACCATCTGCGACACATCCTTTATTGAGGAGCTGGTGTCGGCCATGGAGAGGGAGCCGGACTGCTTTGCGGGCAGCTCCCGGATGGTCCAAATGCGGGATCCTGACCAGATGGACAATTGCGGGGATTTTTACTGTGCCCTGGGCTGGGCCTACACGCCGGCCAAGGGAAAGCCGGCGAAAAACTATGGGAAGGGACGGGAGGTATTTTCCGCCTGTGCCGGCGCGGCCATCTACCGCCGGGAGGTGTTTCAGGAGATCGGCCTCTTTGACGAGGCCCACTTTGCTTATCTGGAGGACGTGGATGTGTGCTACCGGGCCAGGATTGCCGGCTACCGGAACATTTATGTGCCGGGGGCGGTGGTCCTCCATGTGGGAAGCGCCACCAGCGGCTCCCTTTACAATGAATTCAAGATACGGCATTCTTCCAGAAACAGTATCTACCTGATTTACAAGAATATGCCGTGTTTACAGATATTGCTGAATTTCCCCTTTTTGGCGGCGGGACTTTTGGTGAAGCTGCTGTTTTTCGCGGCAAGGGGCTATGGAAGAGAGTATGCCGCGGGGGTCTACAAGGGCATCCGAATGTGCCAAAAAGAGAAAAAGGTAAGATTTCAGAGAAAAAACCTGGGCAACTACTGCAAAATCCAGTGGGAGCTCTGGGTCAACGTGATCCGGAGGATCAAGGACTTCGGCTGAACGGGATATCGGCGGCGTTTTGCCGGGTGAAAGCTTACGCAGAGGTGAAGGGTTTTGATTAAGGATAACCAGAAATATTTTAACCGGCTTCAGGTGGTGCTGGACGGAGCGGTGATCATTGTCTCCTACCTTTCGGCGTGGTACGCCATGCTGGGCAGGGTGAAGGTGACCGGCGCCGGTGTGCTGCCGCCGGAATTTTACATGATGGTACTTGTGCTGATCGTACCATTCTTTTTGCTGCTGTATTATGCCTTCAACCTGTATACGCCCAAGCGGGTGGCGGGACGGCGGCTGGAGGGCAGCAATATCGTCAAGGCCAACCTGATCGGCGGCCTGTCGGTGATGGCCCTGTTCTTTGCTCTGGATCTGTCCAACACCTCCCGTTTCATGCTGGGCCTGTTTCTGGCGCTGAATGTGGCGCTGACCTTTGTGGAGCGGAACGTGGTGCGGCTTGTGCTGCGCAAGGCCAGGACCATGGGCCTCAACCAGAAGCATATCATTTTGGTGGGGTACAGCCGGGCGGCGGAGGAGTACATTGACCGGATCGTACAGAATCCCCAGTGGGGATACCGGGTGATGGGGATTCTGGATGACCGGATGCCCATGGGGACCCTCTATAAGAATGTGGAGGTGCTGGGGGTGACGGAGAGCCTGAGCCAGATCCTGGAGGGGCATCATCCGGACGAGATCGCCATCACCTTGGGACTGAACGAATACTATAAGCTGGAGCGGATCGTGGCCATGTGCGAGAAGGCCGGCGTCCACACAAAGTTTATCCCGGATTACAGCAAGATTATCCCAACGAAGCCCTACACGGAGGATTTGATGGGGCTGGCTGTGATCAATATCCGCCATGTTCCCCTGTCCAACACCTTCAATATGATGGTAAAGCGGATCATGGATATCTGCGGCTCCCTGGTGTGCATCCTGCTTTTCTCTCCGGTGATGCTGGTGACGGCGGCGGTGATCAAGCTCACCTCCCCGGGCCCGCTGATTTTCACCCAGGAGCGGGTGGGACTCCACAATGTGCCCTTCCGCATGTACAAGTTCCGGTCCATGGACGTCCAGTCCAAGGCGGAGGAGAAGAAGGGCTGGACGGTGAAAAATGACCCCCGGATCACCCCGGTGGGCCGTTTTATCCGAAAGACCAGCATCGATGAGCTGCCTCAGCTCTTCAATGTGCTGAAGGGGGACATGAGCCTGGTGGGACCCAGGCCGGAGCGGCCCCAGTTTGTGGAGAAATTCCGGGAGGAGATTCCCAGATACATGGTGAAGCACCAGGTGCGGCCCGGCATGACCGGGTGGGCCCAGATCAACGGTTACCGGGGAAATACGTCCATAAAACGGCGCATCGACTGTGACCTGTACTACATCGAGAACTGGACCCTGGGCCTGGACATAAAAATATTGTTTTTGACGGTATTTAAGGGATTTGTAAATAAAAACGCTTATTAAGGAGGTAAGAGACGAGTATGGCAAGAAGAAAAGGCGGAACAGGACCGGCGGGGGAGAGCCGGGACGGCTATTATGACCAGGGCGGTCCGGGCTTTTACGGCCCGGAGGGACAGCAGGGCTACTATGATCAGGGCGGTCCGGGGTACTATGATCCCAATGGGGACCAGGGGTATTATGATCCCAACGGGGGCCAGGGTTACTACGGCCCGGAGGGACAGCAGGGCTACTATGGTCAGGGCGGTCCGGGTTATTACGATCAGAATGGCGGCCAGGGGTATTATGATCCCAACGGGGGCCAGGGCTACTACGGCCCGGAGGGACAGCAGGGCTATTACGGCCAGGGCGGTCCCGGGAATTTCTACCAGGAGCCGGAGCAGGGAAAGAAGAAGAGAAAGAAAAAAGGAAAGAAAAAATACAGAAAGGCCGTCTTTGCTGTGGAAGTGATCGTGCTTCTGGTGCTGGCGCTGGGGCTTTTCGGCATCGTGCAGCTGAACCGGATGGACCGGGTGAAGCTGAGCGATATCATTGTGAACTCCGGCATCACCGCCAAGTCAGGCTACCGGAATATCGCCCTTTTCGGCGTGGATTCCCGGGAGGGACGGCTGGACAGCGGAACAAACAGTGATACCATTATTGTGGCCAGCATAAATAATAAGACCGGGGATGTGAAGCTGGCGTCGGTGTACCGGGATACGTATCTGGACTGGTCCAACGGCACCTACGGAAAGGCCACGGAGTGCTACGCCAACGGCGGCGGTGAGCTGGCCGTCAGTATGCTGAACAAAAACCTGGATCTGGATATCAAGGATTTTGTGACGGTGGATTTCAACGCCATCATCGAGGCGGTGGATCTGCTGGGCGGGATCGAGCTGGACATCACCGAGGAGGAATTGACCTGGCTGAACGGCTATCTGGTGGAGACCTCCCAGGTGACGGGGGTGTCCTACGAGGAGCTGGCCTCCGCGGGCTACCAGCAGGTGACCGGAATCCAGGCCATGGCCTACTGCCGGATCCGCTACACAGAGGGCTGGGATTACAAGAGAACAGAGCGGCAGCGCACGGTGCTGTCCAAGATTTTCGCAAAGGCCCAGGCCCAGGGTGTGACGGGATTGATGGGGATGGTGAACGCCATGCTGCCCAACATTGCCACCAGCCTGAGCAACGCGGAGCTTTTGAGCCTGGCTTCAGGAATCGCGAAATACAACATTGCGGACTCCTTCGGCTTCCCCTATGATAAGCAGACGGCGGACCTGGCGGCGGGGGACTGCGTGGTGCCGGTGAATCTGGCCCAGAATGTGGTTCAGCTCCACGCGCAGCTGTTCGGGGAGGAAAATTATACGCCCTCGGAGACGGTCCAGGAGGTCAGCAATACAATCATCAATAACACAGGAATCCAGTAGGAAATCCGCGTGACAGGAGATGGAATGGAAAACAGGGAGATTGATGTCATAATTCCGGTCTACCGGCCGGATGAGAGGCTGCGCCGGCTGTTGCTGGCACTGATGGCCCAGACGGCGCGGCCCTCCCGTATTCTGCTGGTGAATACGGAGGAGTCGCTGTTTGACCCCGCGTGCCTGGAGGGCACCCGGGGGGTGGAGGTGATCCACATCAGAAAAAATGAATTTGACCATGGCGGAACGCGGCACATGGCAGCAGAGCTGCTGCAGGGCGCGTTTTTGCTGTTTCTTACACAGGACGCGGTGCCGGCGGATTCGCGTCTGGTGGAGAGGCTGCTGGAGGCCTTTGAGGAGGATCCCCGGGTCTGCGCCGCCTACGCCAGGCAGCTTCCCGCCGGGGACTGCGATGTGCTGGAGCGGTACACCAGGAGCTTTAATTACGGCAGGGAGAGCCGGGTCAAGACGGCGGCGGATCTGCCGGAGCTGGGGATTAAGACCTTCTTTTGCTCCAACGTCTGCGCCATGTACCGCAGGAGCGCCTATGAGGAGCTGGGAGGCTTTGAACGTCCCGCTATTTTTAACGAGGACATGATTTTTGCCGGAAGGCTGATCCAGAGCGGGCGGGCGGTGGCCTACCGGGCCGACGCCAGAGTGATTCACTCCCACAACTACAGCGGCCTCCAGCAGTTTCACCGGAATTTTGACCTGGGAGTGTCCCAGGCGGAGCATCCGGAGATCTTTGAGGCGGTGAGGTCGGAGAGCGAGGGGGTCCGCATGGTGAAGCGGACGGCGGGCTGGCTGGTGAGGACCGGGCGCCCCTGGCTGCTGCCGAAGCTGGTGTGGCAGAGCGGCTGGAAGTACCTGGGCTACCGGCTGGGGAAAAATTATAGGAAGCTGCCAAAGGCTATGATTTTGCGCTGTACCATGAACCGGACTTACTGGCAGGAGAGAGAAGAGCAAACAGAGAACAAGACAGGGAGTAAGTGAGAGACTAAGATTAGGAAATAGGAGACGGAGGTAATCATATGTGTGGAATTGTAGGATATATCGGAAAGGAACAGGCGGCGCCCATCCTTCTGGACGGCTTGGATAAGCTGGAGTACCGGGGATACGATTCGGCGGGAATGGCCGTCTTTGACGGGGAGAGGATCCAGATCACCAAGGCCCGGGGAAGGCTGAAAATCCTCCGGGAGATGACCCACAACGGCGCTATGCTGCCGGGTCATGCCGGGATCGGCCACACGAGATGGGCCACCCACGGCATACCCTCGGATAAAAACGCCCACCCCCACTTCAATGAGACAGAGACCATCGCTGTGGTGCACAACGGAATCATTGAGAATTACCTGAAGCTGAAGAAGATGCTGGAGGGCAAGGGCTACCGGTTCCGGTCCGAGACGGACACGGAGGTGCTGGCTCATCTGCTGGATTATTATTATGAGGGGGACCCCATGGAGGCCATTTTGAAGGTGGCCCGCCGGGTGGAGGGCTCCTATGCGCTGGGTATCATTTTCAGCGAGCATCCCGGAAGGATCTACGCGGCAAGGAAGGACAGCCCGCTGATCGTGGGCAGGGCCGCGGGAGGCAGCCTGATCGCTTCGGATGTTCCGGCGATCCTGAAATATACCCGGGATGTATACTTCATCCAGAATGAGGAGATCGTCTGCCTGGAGGAGGACAAAATCCAGTTTTTCAATATAGACGGGGAGCTGACCGAGAAGGAGCCGGTGACCATCGAGTGGGATGTGGCCGCGGCGGAGAAGGCCGGGTACGAGCACTTTATGCTGAAGGAGATTTACGAGCAGCCCAAGGCGGTGCTGGATACGCTGAATCCCAGGATCAAGGAAGGGAAAATCGAGATCGAGGAGCTGGGGATGACGGATGAGGAGATCCGCTCCATCAGCAGAATCTTCATCGTGGCCTGCGGCTCCGCCTACCATACCGGGGTTTCCGCCAAGTACGTATTTGAGGGGCTGGCACGGATTCCCGTGGAGGTGGATCTGGCCTCCGAATTCCGTTACCGGGACCCGGTGCTGGATGAGCACACCCTGGTGATCGTGGTGAGCCAGTCGGGGGAGACCGCCGACACTCTGGCGGCGCTGCGGGAGGCGAAGAGCCGGGGCGTGAAGGTGCTGGGCATCGTCAACGTGGTGGGCTCCTCCATCGCCCGGGAGGCGGATTCCGTGATGTACACCTGGGCCGGCCCGGAGATCGCCGTGGCCACCACCAAGGCCTACAGCACTCAGCTCATCGCCGAGTATCTTCTGGCCATCAAGTTCGCCCAGGCGAGGGGGACTGTCACCGAGGCGGAGGTGGGGGAGATGATTGAGGATTTGAAACGGCTTCCCCAGCACATCGAGATGCTGCTGGACCACAAGGAGAAGATTCAGCGTTTTGCGAACCGGTACATCGCGGCAAAGGATGTGTTCTTTATCGGAAGGGGCGTGGACTACGCCATCTCCCTGGAGGGCTCCCTGAAGCTGAAGGAGATTTCCTACATCCACTCCGAGGCCTATGCGGCGGGGGAGCTGAAGCACGGTACCATCTCCCTCATCGAGGAGGGGACCCTGGTGGCGGCGGTGCTGACCCAGAAGGACCTGTACAAAAAGATGATCAGCAACATGGTGGAGGTCAAGACGAGGGGCGCTTTCCTGCTGGCCGTGACCAACGTGGGCAACACGGAGGTGGAGAAGGCGGCGGATTATGTGATCTATATACCGGAAACCAACAAATACTTCACCAATTCCCTGGCGGTGATCCCGCTGCAGCTGTTCGGCTACTACGTATCCCTTGGCAAGGGCTGTGACGTGGATAAGCCGAGAAACCTGGCCAAGTCGGTGACGGTGGAGTAGGCAACGGTCGGAAAATATTTTTCGAAACCTTGCGGGATCAGCAGGGCATCCCGATAGAAACGAGATAAGGATAAGAGACGTACAGAAGAAGGAGTATAGATGGAAGAAAAGAAGGATGAGACAGTGGTGGAGCACACCAACGACAAGCATACGGAGGAATACGAGAAATACTGCTGCATGTGCCACCGGCCGGAGCGGGTCACCGGAAAGATGATCGAGATGCCGGGGAACCTGTGCGTCTGCCGGGACTGCATGCAGAAGTCTCTGGATTCCATGCGGACCTCCGGGATGTCCTACCAGGATATCCTGAATATGGCAAACCAGATGGGACTGGGAGACCATGCCCCACAGGAGAAGGAAGACGGGGAGGAGCAGGAGGAGAAGGACTGGGGGAAAATGGGCGGCTTTCGGATGCCAAACATCAGTATGATCAATCTGTCAGACCTGATGGGAGCGATGTCCGGCCAGCAGAGAGTGAAGAAAAAGAAGCCGAAGGAGGAGCAGCCGAAAAAGACCCTGGATATCAAGTCCATCCCGGCTCCCCATAAGATCAAGGCCAGTCTGGATGATTACGTCATCGGCCAGGAGCACGCCAAAAAAGTGATTTCCGTGGCGGTCTACAATCATTACAAGCGGATCGCCACCAACACCACGGATGAGATCGAGATCGAGAAGTCCAATATGCTGATGATCGGCCCCACCGGCTGTGGGAAGACCTACCTGGTGAAAACCCTGGCCCGGCTGCTGGATGTGCCCCTGGCCATCACCGACGCCACCTCCCTCACCGAGGCGGGCTACATCGGAGACGATATCGAGAGCGTCATCTCCCGGCTGCTGACCGCCGCCGACAATGATGTGGAGCGGGCGGAGCAGGGCATCGTGTTCATCGACGAGATCGACAAGATCGCGAAGAAGAAAAATACAAACCAGCGGGATGTGAGCGGAGAGTCGGTGCAGCAGGGGATGCTGAAGCTTTTGGAGGGCAGCGAGGTGGAGGTCCCGGTGGGGGCCACCAGCAAAAACGCCATGGTTCCCATGGCCACGGTAAACACAAAGAACATTCTGTTCATCTGCGGCGGAGCCTTCCCGGGGCTGGAGGATATCATCAAGGAGCGCCTGAACAAGCAGGCCTCCATCGGCTTTTTCGCGGACCTGAAGGATAAGTACGACGACGATCCGAATCTTTTGTCCAGGGTGACGGTGGAGGATATCCGAAGCTTCGGGATGATTCCGGAGTTCATCGGCCGGCTGCCGGTGATCTACAGCCTCCAGAGCCTGACAAAGGAGATGCTGGTGAAGATTCTGAAGGAGCCGAAAAACGCCATCCTGAAGCAGTATCAGAAGCTTCTGGCTCTGGACGAGGTGGAGCTGACCTTCGACGAGGGGGCCTTGGAGGCCATTGCCGAGAAGGCGCTGGAGAAGAAGACGGGAGCCAGGGCGCTGCGGGCCATCATCGAGGAATTCATGCTGGATATCATGTACGAGATTCCCAAGGATGACAGCATCGGCAGCGTCCGCATCACCCGGGAATACATCCAGCACACCGGAGGTCCGGTGATTTCCCTCCGCACCGGCGACGTGCCGATGCTGCCGGGCAATTAAGGCCGGAGGCTTTGGCGGCTGGCGTGTGAACAGTTACGGCCTGGATTCTTCTGACAATTTCCGAGGGACCATTGACAGTAAAAGACAAAAATGGTATGTTAGAATATACGATAAGTGATGAGGAGAGAGTGCATTCATGAATGAAGTACAGGAACAGTTTTTAAAAACTCTGGAAAGCCTGAAAGCACTGGCGAAGACAAAGAAGAATACATTGGAGTACGATGAGATTCTGAATGCCTTCACCGGCATGGAGCTGACCGAGGACAAGATGGACATGATTCTGGAATATCTGGAAAAGAATCATGTGGATATTCTCCAGGGGAAATCTCCCGAGGATATGCCGGATGACGACCTGCTGCTGGAGTCAGAGGAGGACATCCTTCTTTCCGAGCATGAGGAGATCGAGCTGATCAGCGATGTGGATGTACTGGAGGGAGTCAGCACCGAGGACCCGGTGCGGATGTACCTGAAAGAGATCGGCAATGTGCCGCTGCTGTCGGGAGATGAGGAGATCGAGCTGGCAAAGCGAGTGGAGCAGGGCGATGAGGAAGCCAAGAAGAAGCTGACGGAGGCCAATCTCCGGCTGGTGGTGAGCATTGCGAAAAAATATGTGGGCAGAGGAATGCCCTTCCTGGATCTGATTCAGGAGGGAAACATGGGCCTGATGAAGGCTGTGGACAAGTTTGACTATACAAAGGGCTACAAGTTCAGCACCTACGCCACCTGGTGGATCCGCCAGGCCATCACCAGAGGGATCGCCGATACCGGCCGGACCATCCGGGTCCCCGTACATATGGTGGAGACCATCAACAAGACTCTGAGGATGACCAGGACCCTTCTGCAGGAGCTGGGCCGGGAGCCCACCCCCGAGGAGGTGGCGGACCGGCTGAATGTGCCGGTGAGCCGGGTGCGGGAGGTGCTGAAGATTTCCCGGGATCCCGTATCGCTGGATACCCCCATCGGTGAGGAGGACGATTCCCACCTGGGAGATTTCATTGAGGACGATACCGCCCTTTCCCCGGCGGACTCCGCCGCCTTTTCCATGCTGCGGGAGGAGCTGAGCGCCGCCCTGGAGTCGTTGACCGACCGGGAGCGCCAGGTAGTCCGCCTCCGCTTCGGCCTGGAGGACGGCCGGGCCAGAACGCTGGAGGAGGTGGGGAAGGAGTTCAACGTGACCCGGGAGCGTATCCGCCAGATCGAGGCTAAGGCTCTGCGGAAGCTTCGTCATCCCTCCAGAAGCAAGAGGCTGAAGGACTTTTTGAATTAAGGACGAGAACCGGTACCGCCGCTTTTCCCCCGGAAAGGCGGCGGTATTTTTGACCAAAATCACCGGACATTCATGTCCGGCGGAGAAAAAAAGGCATTTCTCACTTTATGTCCTGTTTTTTTGCGCCGGATGGAGGTAGGCTGTGGGGGAAAGGAGGAAAAGGAATGGACCCAAAGGAAATAGGAAAATTTTTAAGGCAGCTTCGCGGTGAGCGGGGGCTTACCCAGGAGCAGCTGGCGGAGATCCTGGGAGTCTCCGGGCGGACCGTGTCCCGGTGGGAGACCGGAAGCAATCTGCCGGACCTGAGTATTCTGGTGGAGATCTCAGAGTACTACCAGGTGGAAATCAAAGAAATCTTAAATGGAGAAAGGAAAAGTGAGAACATGGATCAGGAATTAAAGGAAACCTTACTGAAAGTAGCCGACTATAATGAGCTGGAAAAGCAAAAGGCCGCAAGGGCCGGGAACCTGTCCTTCGGCGTCATGTTTTGCGCGTGCGGGGCGGCCATCGTGATCCAGATGCTGGCGGCGGGGAATTTGTCCCTGGTGCTGGGAGAGACCGTCATACTGGCGGTGGGCGGCCTGGTGTATCTCTATCTTGTGGTGAAAAACGGAGCCTGGAATGGCGCCTGCGTAAAAAGCACGCCAAAGAGGAATCTGGCGGTCAGCCTCCTTAGTACCGGAGTGTTCAGCCTGGTATTTGGCCTGATGCTGAAGAAAAATACGGAGCTTCTTCCGGCCGTAGGCGGGGCGGTTTGCTTTTTCCTTGTCTTCTCGGCGGTGTCCTACGGCATTCTGCGGGCTCTTTCCGGGAAGAAATCAGATCAGTGAGGGGGGAGAAGGATGGACTTTACCGATGAGAAGGACTACATCATGCGTATCATCAAGGAGATGGTCAGAGTGCTTTTCTCCCTGATGCTGGGAAAGCAGTACCGGTCCGTGGAGCTGCCGGAGGAAAATAAGTATGAGGTTTCGGGAAGGCCTCTAAAGGAATGGGAGGAAATGGTGGACCGGGGCCAGGTCAACGAAGCGGAAAATATGGTGCTGGAAAACATAGACTACGCGGAGAGGGAGGAGGTCCTTGCCGCCATCTTGTTTTACCGGTACGTGGGGGAGAAGGACGCGGATTTCCTGGCTTCCTGCGGCTATTCCAGGGAGGAGGCGCTGGATGGCCTGAAAATGCTGGCAAAGAGGGCCGGCTATGGGGAAATGGGAGAACTATTTGCCGGGATATGATACGCGGGAAAAAATGCACGGGCGGCCAAAAATTGTGAAAAAACTAACGAGCTGAAAGGATTGCGAAAATGCTCAAAAAGTAATATAATGCATTCATTGGCGGGCGGCACGTAAAACGAGGCAACCGTCGGATAGGAGCAAGATGAATTACAAAGAAGCAAGAGTATATTTGGACCAGGTGTCCAAATACGGAAGTGTACTTGGCTTGGATAATATGAGAGAACTGCTTTGCAGGCTTGGCAATCCTCAGGACGACTTAAAATTTATCCACATTTCCGGCACAAATGGAAAGGGGTCTGTACTGGCGTATCTCTCAACGGTTCTGTCCGGCGCGGGATATCGGACCGGTAGGTATTTGTCCCCCACCTTATTTTCCTACCGTGAACGGATTCAGGTAGATGGTGAAAAAATTGACAGAGAGTCCCTGGCGGCCCATGTGACAGCCATAGCGGAGGCTGCCCGGGATATGAAGGAGCAGGAAGCAGGTGTTCCCACCGTGTTTGAGGTGGAAACGGCACTTGCCTTTTTGTATTTCAAAGAAAAGAATTGTGATATTGTCGTGCTGGAGACGGGGCTGGGAGGGGCATTGGACGCCACAAATGTGATTACCACCCCGGTGATGGAGGTGATTGCCTCCATCAGTATGGATCACATGGCATTTTTAGGCGATACCCTGGAAAAGATCGCCTGGCAGAAGGCGGGCATCATCAAGCCGGGCACGGTGGTGGTGTCAGCGAAGCAGGAGCGGCCGGCGGAGGACGTGATCCGGCGGGCCTGCCGGGAACGGGATTGTGAGCTTCATATTCTTGACCCGGATCAGCTCCGGGATGTGCGCTACGGCTGCGAGAGGCAGTTCTTTTCCTATAAAAATTGGAAAAATGTGGAGATTTCCCTGGCGGGAAGCTATCAGATTCTCAACGCGGCCCTGGCCCTGGAGGCCTTGGACGCTCTGAGGAAGCGCCCATGCGGGGCTTCCCCGGCGGCGGCCAGGACAGAGGGCGGAGGAGAGAAGACGCCCCGGACATTTTCAGAAGAACCGCG
This sequence comes from uncultured Lachnospiraceae bacterium, assembly GCA_964528295.1. Lineage (GTDB taxonomy): Bacteria > Bacillota > Clostridia > Lachnospirales > Lachnospiraceae > Choladousia. Next base: position 19,449 of record CAZGRM010000009.1, on the reverse strand, counting down.
AAATTTTTGGATTGAGGACAGGCAGGTGTATGAGGGGCTTCGGTCCGCCAGCTGGCGGGGCCGGTTTACACTCATCGGAAAATCACCGGACATTATCATGGACGGCGCCCACAACCCGGCGGCGGCCCAGGTGCTCCGGGAGTCCCTGGAGCTTTATTTCAAGGGACGAGGGCTGCGTTACATATTCGGAGTATTCCGCGACAAGGATTACGAGACCATCATCGCGCTGACGGCTCCGCTGGCGGAGCACATCGTCACGGTGGAGACTCCCGGCAATCCCCGGGCCCTCCCGGCGGGAGAGCTGCGGGATGCCGTGGCGAAGGTCAACCCGTCGGTGGAGGCGGCGGACAGCGTGGCGGAGGCTGTGAGGATCACTCTGGAGCAGGCGGATCAGGAGGATGTCATCGTCATCTTCGGCTCCCTCTCCTTTCTGGGAGAAGCGGAGCGGGCGGTGATCAGGTATCGGGAAGAATGCGGAGGAAATCACAATGGATAAAGAGAAGATTATGGAGGGTGTCCGTCTGATCCTGGACGGAATCGGAGAGGATATCGGCCGGGAGGGGCTTTTGGAGACCCCGGACCGGATCGCCCGGATGTATGAGGAGCTGGCCGGGGGCTATACGGACAGCGCGGCGGAGCATCTGAAAAAAAGATTTCATGTGGACAATAACGACATGGTGATCGAGAAGGACATTCCGTTTTATTCCTTCTGTGAGCACCATATGCTGCCCTTCTACGGGACAGCCGCCATCGCCTACATCCCCGACGGGGAGGTGGTGGGCCTGAGCAAGATTGCCCGGACTGTGGAGGTGTACGCGAAGCGGTTTCAGCTTCAGGAGCGGCTGACGGCCCAGATCGCCGACGTATTTATGGAGGAGCTGAAGCCCCAGGGCGTCATGGTGCTCATCGAGGCGGAGCACATGTGCATGACCATGCGGGGCATCAAGAAGCCGGGGACAAAGACCGTCACCGTGGTGACCCGGGGCGTCTTTGACGACAATGACCGATTGCAGAATAATTTCTACCGGATGCTGGAGCGCAGATCCTGACGCGACCCTTCCCCGGGATTTTCGTTCCGGGGGAGAAAACAGGAGCCGAAACGGGAAGGAGGAGCCGGGAATGGAGAAGCAGGAGAGCGGGCGCGGACAGCCGGGAGGGATCGGAAAGGCGCCGGCCGGGGGAACGGACCGGGGGCGGCGGGAGATGGCCCGGGTTCAGCAAATTTGTGATCATCCCCTGTGGCAGGACAGCGTGAGGCGGATTGCCCTTCTGGAGCGGGACCGGATCTTCTGCGGCCATGATGTGAACCATTTCCTGGATGTGGCCCGGCTGGCCTACATTGAAAATCTGGAGCGGGGCATGGGAGTGCCGAAGGAGTGGATCTACGCCGCCGCCCTGCTTCACGATATCGGGCGCCATCTCCAGTATGAGCGGGGCATTCCCCACGATCAGGGGAGCGCCATGCTGGCGGAAAAAATCCTGACGGACTGCGGTTTCCAGGAGGAGGCAAAACGAGCGGTGCTGGAGGCCATCTCCAGCCACCGGAAAAAGGAGACGGCGGCCTTTGGCGGCCTGTCCGGCCTGATCTACCGGGCGGACAAAAAATCCCGGGCCTGCCTTTTCTGCGCGGCCCAGTCCGACTGCGATTGGAGCCCGGAGAAGAAAAATATGAGGATCGAGGTCTGATTTCGGACGGACCCTTGAAGAAAATTCCAGAAAGGAAATCATCAATAAGGAGATCATCAAAATGATGAAAATAGGAAATAGAACTTTTGATACGGACCGGGACTGCTACATCATGGGAATCCTGAATGTGACCCCGGATTCCTTTTCTGACGGCGGAAAGTGGAACGACATTGACCGGGCCAGACAGCACACCGCCGACATGATTGAGGAGGGAGCCGCCATCATCGATATCGGCGGCGAATCCACCCGCCCCGGCCATGTGCAGATCAGCACCCAGGAGGAGATCGAGCGTGTCGTGCCCATGATCGAGATGGTAAAGCGGAATTTTGACATTCCCGTATCCATCGACAGCTACAAAAGCCAGGTGGTGGAGGCCGCGCTGAAGGCCGGCGCCGACATGGTCAACGATATCTGGGGGCTCAAATACGACAGAAGGGTGGCCGACCTGATCGCCGCCTACCAGGTGCCCTGCTGCCTGATGCACAACCGGGAAAAGGCGGAGTACGAGAACTTCCTGGATGAGATGTGCCAGGATCTCCGGGATTCCGTAGCCATCGCGAAGGCCGCCGGAGTGGCCGACGATCAGATTATCCTGGATCCCGGCGTGGGCTTCGGCAAAAATTATGAGCACAACCTGACCGTCATCCACCATCTGGAGCGCCTGGTGGAGCTGGGCTATCCCGTCCTCCTGGCCACCTCCCGGAAGTCGGTGATCGGACTGACCCTGGATCTTCCCTCCGACCAGCGGGTGGAGGGCACCTTGGTCACCACTGTGGTGGGCGTCCAGAAAAAAGCCGCCTTCGTCCGTGTCCATGACGTAAAGGAGAATCTCCGGGCCATCCGTATGACGCAGGCGATCCTGCGGGAGCGCAGGCCCTGAGAGCGCAAAACCGCGGCGGGGACAGAAGGAGAGAATAGGAATCACAGGGGAAGCGCCGGCGGGCGCCTCCCCGTTTTTGTCATAAAATGAGTTGAGCCGCCGGGGCCGGTAAGGTATAATCAGTGATAGAAAGATGAAAATCCGGCCCTCTTTGGCCAATGGAGAGAAAAGAAAGGAAGCCTGCGGAATGAGACATATGCTGCGATACGATGAGATACGCGTGGAAAACCTGGTGGTCTATGCCAACCACGGGGTGTACCCGGAGGAGACCAGGCTGGGACAGAAATTTCTGGTCTCCCTGGTGATGTATACAGACACCAGAAAAGCCGGAAAAACAGATGAGCTGGACCACTCCACCAACTACGGGGAGGTGAGCCAGTTTGTCACCTCCTTTATGAAGGAGCACACCTACAAGCTGATCGAGGCGGCGGCGGAGCGGCTGGCGGAGGCGCTGCTTCAGACATACCCTCTGCTGCTGGGTGTCACCGTTGAGCTGAAAAAGCCCTGGGCTCCGGTGGGACTTCCGCTGGATATGGTGTCCGTGAAAATCACCCGCTTCTGGCACACCGCCTACCTGGGCCTTGGGTCCAACCTGGGGGACAAGGAGGCCTACCTGAACCAGGCCGTGAAGGAGCTGAGAGAGAGCGGGGGCTGCCGGGTGACAAAGGTATCCTCCTACCTGGTGACGGAGCCCTACGGCGGCGTGGAGCAGGACAACTTCCTCAACGCCTGTGTGGAGCTTCGCACTCTTCTGAGCCCGGAGGAGCTTCTGGACCGCCTGCATGAGATTGAGCAGGCGGCCCACCGGGAACGGATCGTTCGCTGGGGCCCCCGCACCCTGGATCTGGATATCCTGATGTACGACGACGAAATTCTGGAGACCCCGGATCTGATCATCCCCCACGTAGAAATGCATCTGCGGGAGTTTGTCCTGAAGCCCCTGAGTGAAATCGCCCCCAACAAGCGCCACCCCATCCTGGGAAAGACTGTCACCCAGCTTTTGGCGGAGCTTTAAGCGGGGAGCCGCCGCCGGGCTTCGCGGGGGGGACAGCGGCGGCCTTCATTTATCTCTGCGTTTCCAATGAAAAATACATAAAAAGGAGAGTCCCAAATGAGAAAAGTAAGACTAGGAAAAACAGAAATCACCGTGAACAAAAACGGCTTTGGCGCGCTGCCGGTGCAGCGGGTCAGCGATGAGGAGGCTGTGAAAATCCTCCGCCGGGCCTACGACGGCGGCATCGATTTCTACGATACCGCCCGGTACTACACCGACAGCGAGCATAAGCTGGGCCTGGCCTTCCGGGATGTGCGGAACCACATCACCATCGCCTCCAAGACCGGCTCCACCACCCCGGAGGTTTTCTGGAAGGAGCTGGAGACCACGCTGACCAACCTCCGGACAGACCATCTTGACATCTACCAGTTTCACAATCCCTCCGTCTGTCCCAAGCCCGGCGACGGCAGCGGAATGTATGAGTGCATGGAGGAAGCCAAAAAGCAGGGCAAAATCCTCCACATCGGCATCACCAACCACCGTCTGAGGATCGCAGAGGAGGCCATCCGGTCCGGCCTTTACGAGACGCTTCAGTTCCCCTTCTGCTATCTGGCCACCGAGGATGATGTGAACCTGGTAAACCTGTGCCGGGAGCGTGACATGGGCTTTATCGCCATGAAATCCCTGTCCGGCGGCCTGATCACCAACTCCGCCGCGGCCTACGCCTTCGCCGCCCAGTACGACAACGTGCTGCCCATCTGGGGCGTGCAGCGCATGGGCGAGCTGGAGGAGTTTCTGTCCTACATGGACAGGGAGCCGGAGATGACTGACGAGATCCGGGCGCTGATCGAGAAGGACCGGAAGGAGCTGATGGGAGAGTTCTGCCGGGGCTGCGGCTACTGTATGCCCTGTCCCGCCGGCATCGAGATCAATAACTGCGCCCGCATGTCCCTGATGATCCGCCGGGCCCCCTCCGCCGCCCAGCTTACCGAGGAGATGCAGGCGAAAATGAGGAAGATCGAGGAATGCCTCCACTGCGGCCAGTGCATGAAGAAATGCCCCTACCACCTGAACACCCCGGAGCTCCTTGAGAAAAATCTGAAGGATTACAAGGAAATCCTGGCCGGAAAGGCGTATTAACTTTTTAAAATCTGAAAAAAAAATAAATTTCCTCCTGCTTCTTGACTTTACTTTCCCGGAGGGTATGATAGGGAGCAGAGAAGATGATGAGAGCAGGAGGAATCCCATGATTTCACGTTACAGTGTCAAACGCCCCTACACCGTAGTAGTGGGTGTTGTTTTAATTATTCTGCTGGGGTATGTGTCCTTCACCAGTATGCGGACGGATCTGCTGCCGGATATGACGCTGCCCTACGCGATTGTCTACACCACCTATCCCGGAGCCAGCCCCGAGGAGGTGGAGTCTGTGGTGACCCGCCCGGTGGAGCAGGCCATGGCCACCATCAGCAATATCGAAACGATCAATTCTGTATCCAGTGAAAATATATCCACGGTCATTCTGGAATTCTCCCAGTCCGCGAATATGGATGCGGTGACGGTGGAGATGCGGGAGAGCCTGGACCAGATCGAGAGCTACTGGGACGATTCGGTGGGAAGCCCCATCATCATGAAGCTGAATCCGGATATGCTGCCGGTCATGGTGGCCGCCATGGAGGCGGGAGACCTGACCCAGAGTGAGCTGACCGATCTGGTGAATAATGAGATTCTGCCGGAGCTGGAGAGTATCGAGGGAGTGGCCTCTGTCTCCGTCAGCGGCACCATCGAGGAGCAGGTGCAAGTGCTGCTGCGCCAGGATAAGATCGACGCGGTCAATCAGAAGATCACAGACGCTCTGGACAAAAAATTTGAGGAGGCCGAGTCGGAGCTGGAGGAGGCTCAGGCAGAGCTGGACGAGGGAAAGGAGAAGCTGGAGAGCGGCCAGAATGAGCTGGCGGCCCAGACCTCCCAGGCGGAGAGCCAGCTGAATTCCGGCACTGCCCAGATGATTACCGGCACGGTACAGATCGACCAAAAGCTGGCGGAGGTGGAGGAGGGCCTGGCGAAGCTGGACACCTCCGAGCAGGAGCTTTTGGCGAAGGAGAAGGAGATCGAGTCGGGGGAGGAGGCCCTCTCCCAGCTCCCCGCCCAGAAGGAGGCCCTGGTGGCCCAGCAGACCCAGCTGGAGACTGTGATCGCCCAGCTGGAATCCGCTCCGGCCCAGCTGGCTCAGCTGGACGCCGCCATCGCCGGGGCGGACGCGGAGATCGAGACCCTGTCCGGCCAGATTGCGGCCCTTGGAGGCGGTCTCCCGGCGGACAGCGGCTCCGGAATAGGAGTGACTGACGGCAGCACCGGGACCGCGGGTGCTGCCGGAACCGGAGTGAGTGACGGCAGCGCCGGGACCGCGGGCGGAGCCGGAACCGGAGTGAGTGACGGCAGCGCCGGGACCGCGGGCGGAGCCGGAACCGGAGTGAGTGACGGCAGCGCCGGAATTGCGGGGATTGTCGGAACCGGAGTGAGTGACGGCGGCACTGGAGATGGAGCCGGAACCGCGGGAGCTGCCGGGACGGATGCGTCTGGCGGCGGAGCGGAGGCTTCCGCTCCCGTTTCGGATGACGCCACGAAAACCCAGGCCTCCCAGGAGGAGGGAGAAGGGATCCTCCTGACTGCCGGGGAGGAAGATTCGGCGGCCCAGGCCGGGGAGGATCCGGCGGTGCAAAGCGGTGAGGCCGGGATCTCCATACTCCCGGAGGAGGACGCCGTCATCCTGGAGGACGACGCCTCCCAGAGCGCCGGCGCCTCCATCGCCGGACTGGATACCGGGGATACCATCACCATTTTGTCCCAGGAGGAGATCAGCCAGATCGTCCAGGGCACTCAGGAAACCTCGGAGCTGGCGGCGCTTCAGGGACAGCTTTTGGCGAAGCAGGCGGAGCGGGCCGCCTATTTGCAGGCCCGGGAGCAGGCTCTCGCGGCCCTTTCCCAGCTGGGAGTGACCACCACCGGGGACTACGACAGCATTACGGCCAGCATCGACACGGTGAAGACCGAGCTGGTGACCAGAAAAATCCAGGTGGACGACGGGATTTCCACTATCCAGGAAAATATAGACAAATCCGCGGACCAGCTGAAGACCCTGACGGAGGGCAAGGTGGCCATCGAGGAGGGCAAGCTCCAGATCGCCTCCGGGCGGGAGCAGCTGCAGGCGGCCAAAAAGCAGCTGGAGACCGCAAAGCAGCAGATCGCTTCCGGTCAGTCCAGCATTCCCGACGCGGTGGCCCAGCTGAACAGCGCGAAGATTTCCGCCACCATAGAGATGGCGGCGGGAAAGGCGGAGCTGAGCGCCGGACAGCGGGAGCTTGACGCGGCGCTGGAGCAGATCAAGAGCCAGAAGGAGACGGCCTATGACCAGGCGGATGTGACGGAGATCATCACCGCGGAGATGGTGAAGGGCATTCTGGCGGCGCAGAATTTCAGCATGCCGGCGGGCTATGTCACCGAGGAGGGCACGGACTTTTTGGTGCGGGTGGGAAATAAATTCACCGAGACCCAGGATCTGGAGGACCTTCTCCTCCTGGATCTCCATATGGACGGCGTGGACCCCATCTATTTGTCGGATGTGGCGGATGTGGCCATCCTGGATGACAGTGACACCATCTATGCGAAGGTAAACGGCAACGAGGGAGTCATGTTCACCATGCAGAAGCAGTCCGGCTACTCCACCGGGGAGGTTTCCGAACGGATCAAGAAAAAATTCACCTCCCTGGAAAGCGCCAATGAGGGGATTCATATCGTCCGATTGATGGACCAGGGGATCTACATCGACCTGGTGGTGGATTCCGTGCTGGAAAATATGATGTCCGGCGCGGTGCTTGCGGTGCTGGTGCTGCTGATCTTCCTGAAGAGCCTGCGCCCCACCCTGGTGATCGCCTTCTCGATCCCCATCAGTATCCTGGCGGCCATCGTGCTGATGTACTTCAGCAATGTGACGCTGAACGTGATCTCTCTGTCCGGTCTGGCCCTGGGGGTAGGTATGCTGGTGGATAACTCCATCGTGGTGATTGAAAATATATACCGCCTGCGGGGCGAGGGATTTTCGGCCAAAAAGGCGGCGGTGGAGGGCGCCCGCCAGGTGGGCGGAGCCATTGCGGCTTCCACCCTGACCACCATCTGCGTCTTCCTTCCCATCGTCTTCACGGAGGGGATCACGAGACAGCTCTTTGTGGACATGGGCCTCACCATCGGGTACTCTCTGCTGGCCAGCCTGGCGGTGGCGCTGACGGTGGTACCCATGATGGGCGCCGGCCTGCTGAAAAATGTGAAGGAAAAGCAGGGACGGATCTTCGGAGGCATTCAGAGGGCATACGGGGTCCTTCTAAGAGGCTCCCTCCATGTGAAGTTTCTGGTGCTTCTGCTGGCCGTGGGGCTTTTGGGACTGTCCGGCTATCTGGCCATTTCCAGAGGCACCGCCTTTATGCCGGAGATGGAGAGTACCCAGGTCAGCGTCACCGTTTTGGCCGGGGAGGGCAGCACTCTGGCGGAGACGGGAGCCCTGGCGGACCAGGTGACGGAGCGGATCCTGGAGATTCCCGATGTGACGGATGTGGGAGCGATGAATGGCTCCGGCTCCGCCATGGCCGGTCTGATGGGCGGCGGCGGTCAGAGCGACAATGAGCAGGTATCCATGTATGTGCTGCTCTCCGAGGACAAGACCATATCCAACGCGGAGCTGGAGGAGCAGATCCTGGAGCGGACGGCGGATCTGGACTGCGAGGTGCTGGTGGAGACCTCCACTATGGATATGTCGGCCCTGGGCGGCAGCGGAATCTCCATCAAGATTAAGGGACGTGATCTGGATCAGCTAAAGGCAATGGCCGCGGAGGTGGCGGCGATCGCGGAGTCGGTGGAGGGCACCCAGAATGTGTCCGACGGCATCGAGGAGAAGACCCTGGAGCTGCGGCTGGTGGTGGACAAAAATAAAGCGATGGAGTACCAGCTCACCACCGCCCAGGTATACCAGATGCTGCAGCAGAAGCTGGCGGATGCCAGCAGCGCCACCACCCTGTCCACTCTCTCCAAGGATTACTCTGTGCTGGTGGTGAGCGATACGGATGAGACGCTGACCAGAGAGAAAATAAAAGCGCTGACGATTACCGGAAAGGACGAGGAGAACAAGGAGGTGGAGGTCCCCATCCGCAAGCTGGTGGAATTCCAGGATACGGAGGGCTTCTCCTCCATCAGCCGGGAGGCCCAGAGCCGCTACGTCACCGTGACGGCGGAGATCGATGACGACCACAATATCGGCCTGGTGGCCGCCAAGGTACAGGCGGCTCTGAAGGACTATGAGGTGCCGGAGGGCTATTCCCTGGAGATGGCGGGGGAGGATGAGACCATCAACGAGGCCATGGTGGAGGTGGGCAAGATGCTGCTGCTGGCCGTGGTGTTCATGTATTTGATCATGGTGGCCCAGTTCCAGTCCCTGCTGTCCCCCTTCATCGTGCTGTTCACGATTCCCCTGGCCTTCACAGGCGGCCTTTTCGGCCTCTATCTCACCGAAAGCCCTGTCAGCGTCATCGCCATGATCGGTTTTGTCATGCTGTCCGGTATCATTGTAAACAACGGTATTGTGCTGGTGGACTATATCAATCAGCTTCGCCGGGGCGGCATGGAGAAGCGGGAGGCCATCGTGGAGGCCGGCCGCACCAGGCTCAGGCCCATCATCATGACGGCCCTCACCACGATCCTTGGACTTTTGCCCATGGGCTTTGGCATGGGGATGGGCGCGGATATGGTGCAGCCCATGGCCATCGTCACCATCGGGGGACTGATTTACGGTACGCTGCTGACTCTGTTTGTGGTGCCCTGTATTTACGATATCCTGAACAGAAGGAAGAGCATGGTGGAGGAGGAAATCTGAGCCATTCCGGAAAAAAGAGAGCGGTTCCGCTCTCTTTTTTTTGAAACCAAACGGGAGATTTCCCCGTCTAACAGGTAGAAGAGGAGAGGAGGTCGGAGCATGAGTTTGCTGGTGAGAAGAGCGATCCGGGGAGACACGGAAGCCTTTTTGACCTTGATGGAGGAAAATAAGCAGATGCTGTATAAGGTGGCCAGGACCTACCTGAAAAACGAGGAGGATGTGGCGGATGTTCTCCAGGATACCATACTGGCGGCCTACCAGGGCATAGGCCGGTTGGAGAGCCCCCAGTATTTCCGCACCTGGCTGGCCCGCATTTTGATCAACCGGTGTCTGGATCTGCTGCGGGAGGCGGGGCGTTGGTCCGGGGAGGAGACCCCGGAGCAGGTCTACGCGAACCGGGAGCTGGAGCAGCTGGAATTTCAGCAGCTTCTGGAGCTGCTGCCTCAGGAGAGCAGGACGATTTTTTTACTGTATTACGGGGAGGATTTCGGGGTGCGGGAGATCGGAGAGCTGCTGGATCTGAATGAAAATACGGTAAAAACCCGGCTGAGGCGGGGGCGGGCATTGCTGGCGGAGAAGCTGGAGAAAAAGAAGGAGGGATGGATATGACTGAACAGGAAATCAGGAGAGTCCTGTCCCGGGAGACAGAGCTCTCTCTGGCGGCGGAGACGAGGGTGCGGGAAGCCTATCAAAAAATCCGGGCCCTGGCGGCGGAAAAGGAGCAGGGAAACGTTCGTACGGAAGAGCCCGGCAAGGGAGTGGAACGAGGCGATTATGCGGAAGATTTCGGAAGGAAAGCGGAATACGGTGGCCATACGGAACAGCCCGGAACGAGAGTGGAACAAGGCGGATATAGAAAACATTCCGGGAAAAACGAGGGGACGGTTTCGGAATACCGGGTAGGTGCCGCCGGCGGGCGTATTGTCCGCCGCCGCTTACTTATTACCCCCGCCGCCGCCGCTCTCTGCCTCCTCATCGCCGTCACGGCCGCCGCCTCTGTCTATACGGTGAGCCGGAGTGATTTCATTCAAAATATGTTTGGAGCGGGGACCAGGGAGTCCGTGCGGTCCCACACGGAGGAGATGGAGGGAAACAGCGCCGGCGCCGCGGTTTCGGTGACATACCCGGCCAGGGAGTATGTGGATACGGATGAGGCGCTGGTGGAGAAGCTGCTGGGTGACAGGATCGCGGAGCCCGGAATTGTCAGGACCATCGGGAACTATACTCTGACCCTGCAGTACGCGGTCACGGACGGCCTGGGCGCCGGCCTTTCCTATAAGCTGGAATGCCCGGAGGGCATCAAGGCCATGGAGGCCATCCCGCTGAACAACGAGGCGAAGGGGATCAGCTTTACGGAGAACCGGGATTTTTATTTCTGGTTCGAGGATGGAGAAGGAACGGGGATCAGCGGAAAGCTGATTTTTGACGCGGCAAACAGCACCGATCACTGCCTGTACCTGTATGAGACGGCCCCACTTTTTGAGGAGGATCATGATTTTGAGGAGGACACCTGGTTTTTGCGTCTGGAGCAGTATGAGAAGACCGTGGCCCAGGAGCTGGAGGAGGTACGAGAGCTGGAACGTCTGGGCTGGAACAACCCGGTGTTTCGTCTGCTCTGGGAGGTTCGGTCCTCGCTCACCGGTGGCGGCTACGGAAACAACCCGGTGATCTATGAGGAGGAAATCCCCTTCGGCGTCACCTCCATCGGACATGAGACGTATGAGGCGCCCGGCGGGGAGGGCATTTCCTTCCGGTATTCCCCCATGTCCCTTGTGGCGGAGCTTCCGGAGGGGGAGGAGCTTGCTTATCTGTCCCTTCGGTACCGGGATGGCTCCACTTACCTGGTATATGACGGCGGCGAGGATGCCCCGGTGGATAATACCAACTACCTCTGCCGCAGTGACGGGAGCCGCCGCTTTTACATTTTCTTCAACCGGCTGGTGGACTGGGAGGAGGTGGAGGAGGTGACCTTCAATGACGTGACGGTGGCCCCTTGACAAACCCCCCTTGCCCACCGTACAATTCCAGAGAAAGGAATGAAGATACGGAAGGGAGAGAAGGAAAATGAAGAGCAAAACAGAGGAGGCTCTGAAGCTTTTTGAGGCGCTGCCAAGGGAAAGCCTTGGCTTCTTCCCCACACCCCTTTACCGTCTGGACCGTCTGTCCGGCCAGCTGGGGGTGGAGCTTTATATCAAACGGGACGATTTCACCGGGATGAACCTGTTCGGAGGCAACAAAATACGGAAGCTGGAGTATCTGCTGGGGGACGCCAGGGCCAGAGGCTGCGCCGCCGCCGTCACCTACGGGGCCACCCAGTCCAATCACGCCATGGAGACCGCGGCCTCCTGCCGCCGCTGCGGTCTGAAGCCCATCCTCTACCTGACGGCGGTGGTGCCGCCGGACGAGGCGGATATGCGGGCCAACCTGCTGCTGGATAAGATCCTGGATGCGGAGATCCATATCGTAGAGATTCGTCCGGGGGAGACGGAGGATGAGGCGGAGGAGCGCTCCTTTCGGATGGGGGCGGACCGGGCGGCGAAGCTCACCGCGGCCGGAGTCCCCTGCTATGATATCCCCATGGGAGGAGCCAGCGCGGTGGGCTCCGTGGGCTTTGCCAGGGGCTTTCTGGAATTGGAGAGCCAGCTGGAGGACTTGGGGATTGAGGCGGATTACATCTTTCACGCCACCGGGACCGGCGGCACCATGGCCGGGCTGGCCGCGGGCAGAAAGCTGTCGGGGAGCTCTGCCAGGATCATTTCCGTCACAGTGAGCAAGAAGGAGGAGCCCTATCTTCATAAGGTGGAGGTTCTGGCCAATGAGGTGCTGGATCTTCTGGGCAGTCCCCTCCGGGTGGACTGGCGGACCGATCTTCGCATGGACACCGGCTACTACGCCCCGGGCTACGAGCAGCCCAACGAGGCGGCCAGCGAGGCCATCCGCCTTCTGGCCCGGACCGAGGGACTGTTCCTGGATCCGGTCTACACCGGAAAGGCCTTCGCCGGCCTGCTGGACCACATCCGCACCGGCAGGGTCCCCGCCGGCAGCCGGGTGGTGTTTTGGCACACCGGAGGGGCTACGGCTCTGTTTGCGGAGCAGGCCATTCTGGGGCGGCTCTACTGACGAAACGGGTCATCTTTTTTGCTTCCCACGCATAAGTAGGAGAGAGAGGTTTGGTACGGAAAAACGGTCTTGTGCAAAATGCACAAAAATAAGAGCGACGCACATTGTAAAATGGTAGAAATTCAAAAAAATCTTAGAAAATTCATTTTTAAAGTGCTAAAATAAAAGCAAAGGTTCGGTCCGGACCGTATGCGAAAAGCAAGCTTCAAACGCGTTCCCGGGACCGGACAGAAGAAGGAGGAATTTTTACCATGAAAAGAATTATCAGTGCGTGCCTGGAGCAGACGATCCGTTTTGATACGTATAATGACGCAAGGCCGGAGGAGGACGTGAAGAAATACCTGGAGCTGCTGGACCGGAAGAGGACCAGATACCAGGTGGTGAGTCAGGAGCGCCAGGAGGACGGGGCTGTGATTTTGAAGCTGAAAAAGCAGTACAATTCGTACCGGACAGACGGCTACCTTCCGGAGGCATAGATCAGAGTGCGCTGGCTGGTGATGCAGAGTACAAAGCACAAAAAGTGGGTGCTGGCGCTGGTCTGCGAGCAGAGCGGAGAGTACCAGGTGACAGACCTGATGTCGGAAAATGTGAATAAGGTCATCTGCTATGCCGATTATCTGAATGGAAAACGGATGGCGAGGGCGGAGGAGACCGGCCTGCCGGTGGGGCTTAAGGCCGCCGAGGTGGTCCTGCTGGACCAGACAAAGAAAAAATATCAAATGGGATAAAGGGCATGGCCGCCGGGAAATCACAGAAGAGGATTTCCCGGCGGCCATGTCCTGTTGTTATGCCTCTCATTTCCCTTTTACCGGAGAAATCAGCATCCGCTCCAGCTCCCTGGCCGCGATGTTGACCGGATGGGAGGTGTCCGTCACCAGGCAGACGCTTCTGGGGGGAATGCCGCAGCTAAGAGAGAGCCGGAAAATTTCCTTCCGCTCCAGCGCCTCCTTCGCGAAGAGGTCCGGCAGGATGCCGATGCCCAGATTGGATTTCACCATGGGCAGAATCTGGTCGGCGGCGGACACCTCGATCTCCGGCCGCAGGGAAACGCCCTGGGAGAGATAGTAGTGGAGATAGTAGCTGTGGGAGTTGGTCTGGCTGTTCATCAGAATCAAGGGATAGCGCAGCAGATCCTGGGGCGTCAGGACCCGCTCCGCCAGGGAGGCGAACCGGGGGCCTCCCACCAGCAGCTCATGGAGGGGCTGAAGGATGATCTCCCGGAAGGGGTGGGAGACGCCGGTGGGGGTGGTCACCATGGCGAAGTCCACCAGGCCGGACCGAAGAGCCGTCAGCGCCTGGGGCGTGGTGGTGCTGGAGATGCGGATCCGGATATCAGGAAAGCGCTGCCGGAAATCCTGGAGCTTCGGCAGCAGCACCAGGTGGAGGGCGATCTCACTGACCCCCACGGTGACCACCCCCCTGGCCAGATTTTTGGCGTCGGCCAGCTCCTCCTCCGCCGCCTGGAGCTGGCGGTGGGCCACGGCCACCCTGGAGTAGAGCTTTTGTCCCTCGGGAGTCAGGGTGACGCCCCGGTTGGAGCGGATGAAGAGCTGGCAGCCCAGCTCATGCTCCAGATTTGTAATGGCCCTGGAGATATTTGGCTGGTTATTCATCAGCACCTCCGCCGCCCGGGTGAAGCTCTGGTACTTCGCGACGTAATAAAAAATACGGTAATAGTCGTAGGTAATACTCATTTCGGCACCTCCATCATATCAATTTGATATATCTGGTATTTCAAACCTATATTTTACATCTCGATCGCTTGTGAGTATAATACAAATCCGAAGTGAAGGCAAATCATATTTGCCGGCATCCATAAAAAGAAAGGAGAGGTGTTATGGAAAAATTGGCATCCAGTCTGCTGGAAGAGCTGAACTGCGAGACCGTGTTCACCATTCCCATATTCGGCGGAATTGAGATTGCCGAGTCCACCGTGATTACCTGGGTGATCATGGGAGTGCTGGTGCTGGCCGCCATCCTGCTGACCAGAAACCTGAGGGTGGATCACATCAGCCGGCGGCAGGCCGCGGCGGAGAGCATCGTCACCTGACTGAACGGTTTTGTGGAGGACATGATCGGGGAGGAGGGCAGACCCTACGTCCCCTATCTGGTGACCGTGCTGCTCTACATAGGCGTGTCCAATGTCATCGGCCTTTTCGGGCTGAAGCCCCCCACCAAGGATCTGAATGTGACGGCGGGTCTGGCGCTGATGAGCATCGTGCTGATCGAGGCCGCCGGGATTCGGAAGAAGGGGCTGAAAAAATGGGGAAAGAGCTTTGCGGAGCCGGTGCCCATCATCGCCCCCATCAATGTGCTGGAGATTTTTATCCGGCCCCTGTCCCTGTGCATGCGGCTGTTTGGAAATGTGCTGGGCGCTTTCGTTATTATGGAGCTGATCAAGCAGCTGATTCCGGTGGCGGTGCCGCTGCCCTTCAGCTTTTATTTCGACATCTTTGACGGCCTGATTCAGGCCTACGTGTTTGTGTTCCTGACCTCCCTGTTTATCAAAGAGGCTGTGGAGGATTAATCAATCAAAAAAGGAGAATGGATATGAGTACATTAATAGCAATCGGAGCAGGTATCGCGGTATTGACAGGCATCGGAGCGGGGATCGGCATCGGCATCGCCACGGCCAAGGCGGCGGACGCGGTGGCCAGACAGCCGGAGGCGGAGGGCAAGATCAGTAAGCTCCTCCTTTTGGGATGCGCGCTGGCGGAGGCCACCGCCATCTACGGCTTTGTCATCGCCCTTTTGATTATTTTGTTCCTGAAATAAGGATTGCGGTGGGATAAGGCAAAGAAGGATGGTGAGCAGATGCTTCGACTGGATTGGAATATTGTATTTACGGTTATCAATCTGATCATTTTGTATCTATTGATGCGGCGCTTTTTATTTAAGCCGGTGAATGAAATCCTGGAAAGGAGACAGCAGGAGGCGGACGCGAGGTTTGCGGAGGCCGAGGCCCGGGAGACAAAGGCCAGAGAGAGCAGGACCCGGTATGAGGAGCTGATGGAGGGCGCCCGCAAGGAAAAGGCACAGCTTGTGTCTGAGGCCAGACGGGAGGCCTCCGGGGAGTATGCCAGAATTGTGGATGAGGCCAGGGACCGGGCGGAGGAGATTGTGGAAAAGGCCCGGACCGACGCGGAGGCGGAAAAGGCCGCGATTTTGGAGCAGGCGGATGTGGCGGTGAAGGAGATGGCCATACTGGCCGCGGCCCGGCTGGTGGCCGGAGAGGAAAACCCGAAGAGCGACCGGGCGCTGTATGACAAATTTCTGACACAGACAAAATAAAATGTCTGTTTGGCGTTAATAGGAGAATCGATATGGCAGAGGAAGTTGAAAAATATATTCAATACGCAAAGCTGGCCCGGGACCTGGGGGTGCCGGGACCGGAGATGGACCAGACCCTGGAGCTGTTTCAGGATGTGCCCCAGCTTCTTGCGGATTTTGAGGATCCGACCCGGGAGCTTTCGGCGAAGCACCGGGTGATCGACCGGGTATTCCCCACAAAGGTCCGGGATTTCCTGAAGCTTCTGTGCGACAAGGGGGCCGTCGGTCTGTTCCCGGAAATTCGGGAGGCGTACCGCGGCCTGGCGCCGGAGCGAAAGGGCAGAGCGCGGGCCAGACTCCGGTATGTGACGCCTCCCAGCCGGGAGCAGCTGGAGGGGATCCGCCGGTTTGTGTATGAGAAGGCCGGGACCCGGGAAGTGGATCTCTCGGAGAAAAAGGACAGCTCCCTGGGCGGAGGCTTCGTGCTGGAGATCGATGGCCAGGAATACGACTGGTCCACCAAGGGCCGGGTGGAGCAGATGAGAGAGAAGCTTTCCGCGGTCTCTCCCCGGAAGGCCCAGAGCCTGGAGGGAATCATCTCCATTCTGAAAAGTGAGATGGAAAGCTTTGAGCTGGAGGCCGAGGGCCGGGAGGTGGGTACCGTCAGCTATGTGGGGGACGGCATCGCC
Organism: uncultured Lachnospiraceae bacterium; assembly: GCA_964528295.1. GTDB lineage: Bacteria > Bacillota > Clostridia > Lachnospirales > Lachnospiraceae > Choladousia. Next base: position 2,893 of record CAZGRM010000009.1, on the reverse strand, counting down.
AGCATTGACGGTCTGGATCATGCCATGTACGGGGAAATCGTGGTATTTGACAATGGAGTGAAGGGCATGGTGCAGGATATCCGCCGGGACGAGGTGTGCTGCATCCTCTTTGGACGGGACACCGGGATCCGGGAGGGAGCCAGGGCCATGCGCACCTGCAGGAAGGCGGGGATGCCGGTGGGAGAGGGCTTTCTGGGACGAATCGTGGATCCCCTTGGAGCGCCGATGGACGGCAAAGGGGACATCACGGCCAGCGGCTACCGGCCCATCGAGGAGGAGGCTCCGGGCATCGTGGAGCGAAAATCAGTGAGCCAGCCTCTGGAGACGGGAATCCTGGCCATCGATTCCATGTTTCCCATCGGCCGGGGACAGCGGGAGCTGATCATCGGCGACCGCCAGACAGGAAAAACATCGATCGCCATCGATACAATTCTGAATCAGCGGAATAAGGATGTGATCTGCGTCTATGTGGCCATCGGGCAGAAAGCCTCCACCGTGGCGAAGCTGGTGAACACCCTGCAAAAGCACGGCGCGATGAGCTATACCACCGTAGTGGCCTCCACCGCGTCGGACCCGGCGCCCCTTCAGTACATTGCGCCCTACTCGGGCACGGCGCTGGCGGAATATTTTATGCGTCAGGGGAAGGATGTGCTGATCGTCTACGATGATCTGTCAAAGCAGGCGGTGGCTTACCGGGCCCTGTCTCTTCTGCTGGAGCGGTCGCCGGGACGTGAGGCGTATCCGGGAGATGTGTTTTACCTCCATTCCAGGCTGCTGGAGCGGGCCAGCCACCTCAGCGACGCCCAGGGAGGCGGCTCTATCACGGCGCTGCCCATCATAGAGACCCAGGCGGGGGACGTATCCGCCTACATCCCCACGAATGTGATTTCCATCACCGACGGGCAGATTTTCCTGGAGAGCGATCTGTTTTTCTCCGGCATGCGCCCGGCGGTGAACGTGGGACTCTCCGTATCCCGGGTGGGCGGAGCGGCCCAGACAAAGGCCATGAAGAAGGCGGCGGGCAGTATCCGCATCGACCTGGCCCAGTACCGGGAGATGGAGGCCTTCACCCAGTTCAGCTCCGATCTGGACGGGGCCACGAAGGAGCAGCTTCAGTATGGCCGGGGGCTGATGGAGCTTTTGAAGCAGCCCCTGTGCCAGCCGTTGTCCATGCCGGAGCAGGTGATCACCCTCTGTGTGGCCACGGGAAGGCGGCTGCTGGATGTGCCGGTGAATCAGGTGAAGGCATTTCAGAAGGAGCTGCTGTCCCATATCAGTGAGAATCATCCGGAGCTGGTCAGCGAGCTGGCCTCCGGGGGAGATCTGTCAGAGGAGCTGAGAAGCCGGATCCTGGAGGCGGCGGATGAGCTGAAAGCCTCCTGGGGCAAAACGGTTTAGGTGGTGAGAGAATGGCAAGTACACGGGAAATTCAGAGCAGGATCAAGAGCGTGCGGGATACGATGAAAATCACCAGCGCCATGTATATGATCTCCTCCACGAAGCTGAGCAGGGCCAGAGCGGCCCTGGAGGAGACGGAGCCTTATTTCTACACACTGCAGGGCACTCTGGCCCGGATCATCCGCCATCTGCCGGAGATCCGGGACCGGTATATCGCGGATGCTCCCCATGCGTCCGCCCGGTCCGAAGGGCAGGGGCAGCCGGCCTTGAAAAAGCGGTGCTACCTGGTGGTGACCGCGGATAAGGGTCTGGCGGGGGCCTACAACCACAACGTGCTGAAGCTGGCCGAGGAGCAGCTGGCCTCCGAAGCGCCGACCCGGAAAAACGCGGAGTTTGCGGTGACCGCCGAAGCGCCGGCCCGGGAAAACGCGGAGTCCGCGGTGACCGCCGAAGCGCCGGCCCGGGAAGACGCCGGGCCCGCCGCGGCCGCCGGCCACCGCCTCCTGGTGGTGGGGGAGGTGGGCCGTCAGTATTTTCACTCCAGAGGCATTCCGGTGGAGGAGCACTTCCTCTACACGGCCCAAAATCCCTCCATGCACCGGGCCCGGGTCATCGGGGCCAGGGTGATGGAGATGTATGATTCCGGCCAGGCCGATGAGGTCCACATGATCTTTACTTCGATGAAAAACGGCCTGCGGACCGAGACAAATATGGTACAGCTTCTTCCTATTATAAAGCAGGATTTCCCCGGAGGGAACGCGCCTGTGGATGTGCGCCAGGAGCAATTCTTTTACTGGCCCTCTCCGGAGGAGGTCATTCACAGCGTGGTGCCGAATTATATTGCGGGCTACATTTTCGGAGCGCTGGTGGAATCCTATTGCAGTGAGCACAATGCCAGAATGGTGGCGATGAAGGCCGCCAACGACAGCGCCCAGGAGATGCTTCACAGCCTGTCCATCGAGTACAACCGGGTGCGCCAGGCCGCCATTACCCAGGAGATCACCGAGGTGATCAGTGGCGCCAAGGCTCAGAGGAAGAAAAAGAGCAGGGGGAGGTAAAACGGATGAAAAAAGGAAAAATAGTTCAGGTGCTGGGCCCGGTCATTGACGTGGAGTTCGACAGCGGTGACCTGCCCTACATCAAGGACGCGCTGGAAGTGGAGAATAACGGAAAGCGCTGTGTCATGGAGGTGGCCCAGCACATCGGCGGCAATACGGCGCGCTGCGTCATGCTGGCCTCCAGCGAAGGGCTCCACAAGGATATGGAGGTGACCGCCACCGGCTCCGGCATCCGGGTGCCGGTGGGCGAGAAAACCCTGGGAAGGCTTTTCAACGTGCTGGGGGAGCCCCTGGACGGCGGGGAGTCCCTGGAGAAGGAGGAGCGCTGGTGCATTCACCGGGAGGCTCCCGGCTTTGCCCAGCAGAGCCCGGTGGCGGAGATGCTGGAGACTGGCATCAAGGTCATCGACCTTCTGGCTCCCTACGCCAAGGGCGGC
>CAZGRM010000008.1:26764-37729 GCA_964528295.1 uncultured Lachnospiraceae bacterium | reverse complement strand
CTTTTCCTCCCTTTATTTGACTTTCAATTTCCTGTTGTGCTATGATTGGTACAGATTTTTGTGAGGAGGCTTTTTATGGAATCTCTGGAGTTGATGCCCGTCCGGGTGCGGATTACTTCTATTTTGAAAAAGGCCCTGTTCGCGGGGGAATATAAGAGCGGGGATGAGCTGAGTCTGACGGAAATCGCCGAGAAGCTGGGAGTCAGCAGAACCCCTGTCCGGGAGGCCTTTCAGACTCTGGCCGCCGAGGGGCTGATTGAACTGAGAATGAACCGGGGGGCTGTGGTGAAGCCCATCGATGAAAAGTTTATCCGGGATCATTATGAGATGCGAATTTTGCTGGAGGGGGAGGCGGTGGCCCGGGCGGCTCGCCGGGAGATGGATGTGTCAGAGCTTCTGAGGGAGCAGCAGGAGCTTAGGGAGGTGCTGGAAACCACGCCCCGGCAGGTCTATGTGGAGCTGAACCAGAAGCTTCACACCCGCATCTGGGAGGCCGCCGACAATCAAAAGCTGTACCACTTCCTCTCCGGCCTCTGGAACGGTCCCAGCACAGGGCTGGCCAACTCGGAGCTGGAGCATTTCCGCTGCTCCACCCGGGAGCATATCCTGATGCTGGAATCTATCCGGGACCGTCAGCCGGACCGGGCCCGCTCCATCATGGAGCAGCATATTTCCCGGAGCTGTGACAATATTCTGCAAAGCTTTGCCAAGGCCCACCGGCTGTGAGTCCAAAAAACGCCGCAATCAAAAAATCCGCCCCGGATGCCGGGATCCTTACCAGATCTGGTTCCGGGGCGGTCCGCCATTTCGCGGCGCTTTTGTTTTTTGATTACTCCTCGGTGGTCTCCTCCTGAGCGGCCTCTTCCTCCGCGGGCTCTTCCTTTGGCTCCTCAGTCTTCTCTTCGGCCTTCTCCTCAGCTTTGTCCTCAGCTTTCTCCTTCTCCATCTCCGGGAAATCATCCTCCTCAAAGAAGTCGTCGAAATCATCCTCAAAGTCGTCCTCGAAGTCCTCCAGATAATCCGGTGTAAAGTAACGATATACCGCATATGCGATACCGGCCACTGCCGCTACGGCGCCGATAATCGCCAGAATCCACAGCACCGTATTTTTATTTTTCTCATCTTCTCTCTTCTTCAGCGCTGCCATCAATTCGTCAATCTTTACCATAATTGCACATCCTTTCTGTGTCGGGCTGTCTTCTGCCCCCTCTTTATTATTATCCATAGTATATCACAGGGTGAAGAATTTTACTATAAAAATTTTTCTAATTATCAGTTTTTACCAGTTTCGCGAAGGAAGCGAACATTTTTTTCACTCCCACCCGGTCAAAGTTCACGGTCACCTCGTAATCCCGTCCGCCCTCCACGATATTTTCCACCGTGCCGGCGCCGAACTTTACATGGCGCACCCGGTCTCCGACGCCGTAGGACAGGCCGTCGGACTTTTTCACCTCAAACCGCTGGGGCGCAAAGGCCTTTGTGTGGAACTGCTCCTGCATCTGACGGTAGGCCGCGTGGGCCTTTGTCTCCTCCCGCTGACGCTTTTCCCTGGGCTGAGACTTTTCCGCCTGGGCCAGAAGCTCCTTTGGGATATCCTCCACAAACCGGGACACCCGGTTGTAATGAATCTCTCCCCGCACCATTCTCTGCCGGGCCGCCGTCATGGTCAGCTCCCGCATGGCTCTGGTGATGCCCACGTAGCAGAGGCGGCGCTCCTCCTCCAGATCCGAGGGATCCTCGGAGGAAATACTCATGTAGCTGGGGAACATGCCGTCCTCCATCCCCACCATGAAAACCACCGGAAACTCCAGGCCCTTGGCGCTGTGGAGGGTCATCATCACCACATGGTCGCTGTCCTCCTCCAGGCTGTCGATGTCCGCCACCAGGGCCACCTCCTCCAGAAAACCGTTCAGGGAGGGCTGCTCCTGGGTCTCGTCGTAGGCCGCCGCCTTGGTCAGCAGCTCGTCGATATTGGCGATCCGTTCCTCCGCCTCATCGCTTCCCTCGGCCTCCAGCTCCTTTATGTATCCGGTCTGCTCCAGCACGTCCTCCAGAAGCTCCTTCACCGAATAAAACTCCGCCTTGGTCCTCAGCGTCTGGATCATCTGGACAAAGGTCTGAAGCTTCAGCACGCTCTTTCCCATGCCCGGGATGGTCTCCGCGGCCCGCAGAGCGTTGAAAAAGCTGATCTCATGGGCGATGGCGTACTCCTGCACCCGGGAGATGGTGGTGGCTCCGATGCCCCGCTTCGGCACATTGATGATCCGCCGCGCCGCCAGATCGTCCTGACCGTTGGCGATGGTCTTCAGGTAGGCCAGCACATCCTTGATCTCCCTGCGGCTGTAGAAATTCACGCCCCCCACGATCTTATAGGGAACGTTGGCGAAGAGGAATTTTTCCTCAAACATGCGGGACTGGGCGTTGGTGCGGTAGAGAATGGCGCAGTCCCCGTACCTCCAGGCTCCCTGGCTTACCTTGGCGTTGATCACTCCCGCCACGTACTCCGCCTCGTCGAAGCCGGTCATGAACTGGTGGAATTTTACCGGATCCCCGTCTCCGTTGGAGGTCCAAAGGGTCTTGGCCTTCCGCCCCTCATTGTGGCGGATCACCTCGTTGGCCGCCGTCAGGATATTCTGGGTGGAGCGGTAATTCTGCTCCAGGCGGATCACCTTGGCGTCCGGGAACACATGCTCGAAGTTCAGGATGTTCGCAATATTGGCTCCCCGGAATTTGTAGATGGACTGGTCGTCGTCGCCCACCACGCAGAGATTCCGGTACTTGGCCGCCAGGAGGCTCACCAGCTGAAACTGGGCCGTGTTGGTGTCCTGGTACTCGTCCACCATGATGAATTTGAATCGCTCCTGATAGTAGTCCAGCACCTCGGGGCTGCTCTGAAACAGCTCTACGGTCTTGCAGATCAGGTCGTCGAAATCCAGGGCATTGCTCTCATGAAGCATCCTCTGGTATTCCTTGTAGACCTCCGCCACCTTCTGACGCCGGAAATCTCCCCTGGCCTGGAGGGCGTACTCCTCCGGGGAGATCAGCTCATCCTTCGCCGCCGAGATGGCGGACAGGAAAGACCGCTCCCGGTACAGCTTGGTGTCGATATTGAACCGCTTGCAGATGTCCTTGACCACGGATTTCTGGTCATCGGTGTCGTAGATCGTGAAATTTGTCCCAAAGCCGATCTGATCGATGTGGCGGCGCAGAATCCGGACGCAGGTGCTGTGGAAGGTAGCCACCCACACACTGCCCGCTCCGTAATCCAGCATCCGCTCCACCCGGTCCCGCATCTCCCCCGCGGCCTTGTTGGTGAAGGTGATGGCCATGATGTTCCACGGATTTACCCCCTTCTCCTCAATGAGCCAGGCCGCCCGATGGGTCAGGACCCTGGTCTTTCCCGATCCCGCCCCGGCCAGGATCAGCAGCGGTCCCTCATAGTGACACACCGCCTGGTACTGCTCCGGATTTAATATATCGTAACTGCTCATTTTTTCCTCCTGTAATGATTTATTCGTCAAATTCCGCCACCACGGTATATCCGCTCTCATCGTCGCGCACCTCTGCCACCACGCCCTCCCGGACGGACAGCCGCTCCCGGTTGCCGAAGTTGGCGGACATGGCCACCGCAGGCTCTATGGTGTAGTACCAGCTGGAGGGCAGCACTCCCTCCGTCACCCGAATTCGGTCCCCCGGCTTCACCAGCCCCTCCCGCTCCATCTTAAATTCCATCTGCCGCATACCGCCGCGCCCCTCCATTTCTATTTTTTCTCTGATTTTTGCCCGACTTAAAATACCAAATACTTATTTTACCTGATCCCCCCTCCCCTTGCAAGTGCATTAGACGGAAATATTAATTTTTTTGCCTTATATAGTTATTTTCAGCTTGTCATCTGGTATTAAAGACTATATAATGTAAAAAGAGGTGATTACCCATGAATCAGGAATATACAAAGCTGCTCTGCAATATTTTAAACGAAATGGCTCATATGAATCACATCCGGCCCTCAGAGATCCCGGATATCGATCTGTATATGGATCAGGTCACCCGCTTTATGGACGACCATCTGCAAAATTCCAGACGGTCCGACAAGGACAAGATCCTGACAAAGACCATGATCAACAACTACGCCAAAAACAAGCTTCTGCCTCCCCCGGAGAAGAAACGCTACTCCAAGGAGCATATGCTTGTGCTGATTTTTATTTATTATTTAAAGGGCTTTCTGCCGCTGAATGATATCCAGAGCATTTTAAAGCCCATGACGGACCGGTTTTTCAGCGCCGAGGACGGGTTCAACATCGAGGATGTCTACGCGGAGGTCTACACGCTGGGAAAGGATCACATCAGTGACATCAGCAAAAATGTGATGGACAGCTTTCACACCGCCGCCAACTCCTTCGGCGATTATGAGGGGGAGGACCGGGAGGCGCTGCAAATCTTTGCTTTCATCTGCCTGCTGGGCTTCGACATTTATCTGCGCAAGGAGATCATCGAGAAGCTGATCGATTCCCTGCCTGATCTCTCGTCTCAAAAGCCGGAGTAGTCCGGCCGGACACCGCCGCTTTGCCGGAGCCATCAGCCGACACAAAGGCTGCCGCTTCGCCGGAATCGCTCCGGCCACAGCAGCAGCCCTTTATCTTCTTGTGGGATCTCTTTACTCTGTCTCCCGGCCCGCTTCGCCTTTCATACGGGCAAACACCATCTCGTAGCCATCGTTTCCGTAATTCAGAGAACGGTTTACCCTGCTGATGGTGGCTGTGGAGGCTCCTGTCTTCTCAGCGATCTCCAGATAGGTTTTCTTCTCCTTCAGCATCTTCGCCACTTCAAAGCGCTGAGAGAGAGAAAGCAGCTCGTTCACTGTACACACGTCCTCAAAAAAGAGATAACACTCCTCTTTGCTTTTCAGACACAAGACAGCCTCAAATAGAGCGTCCACCGCCTCTGTCCGAATCTTTTTACTCATATGCTTGTCCTCTCCTGTATTATTTTCTGATCCGCACGAACCGGAAAGCGCTCCGTCTTTACTTTCCATTTTATTCGTCGCAAGCTCTATTTTACCACGTTACTGTAATACTGTAAAGTCCATTTTCCACTTTTGTCCACATACAGGAGACATATTTTATAAAATGTCCGTGAAATCTCTCCTGTTAATGTAGGTCTTATACTCCTCCAGGGAACGGTTCACCACCAGCTCCTCCGGGAAATTCAGCTCCGAAAGAAGGGCGGCGGAATAAGTGTCATTTCCCACATCCCAGGCGCTGTGGGCATCGCTGTCCAGGATGATGGGGACACGGTACTCCATGCACAGCTCCAGCATTTTGATATCGTTGGGCAGCGGATCCTTCCGGGAGCCCAGGGGATGGAGGGAGGTATTGTTCAGCTCCAGCAGCACGTGGTGCTCCCCCGCCGCCCGCACCAGCTCCCTGTAGTCCAGGGGATACCGGGAGTCGTCGGGGTGGCCGATGATGTTGACCGCCGGATTTTCCATGGCCCTCAGGCAGGCTCTGGTGTTTTCCTCCAGGGTTCCCGGCTTCAGGCAGGGGGTGTGCATGCTGGCCACCACCACGTCCATCCGCTCCAGGAGCTTCTGCTTCATATCCAGCCCGCCCTCATAGTCCATGATGTCCACCTCACAGCCAAAGAGCACCTGGATCCCGCACATTCTCCGGGGCAGCATCCGCAAATTGGAAAAATAAAACTCGTGGGGCGCCCCCGGCATCGCCAGGGAGTGCTCCGTCAGTGCCAGCAGCTCCAGGCCCTTATCCGCGGCTGCCTGGGCCATCTCCAGGATGGTGTTGTAGGCGTGTCCGCTGGCGATGGAGTGGGTATGGGAATCTAATCGATTGATCATGATTGGTCTCTCCTTTTTATTTGCTTCTTTTTCAGCAAGAACATTTTACTACAGATCGGAAGGATTTTCAGCACTCTTTTTCGGAACTGGCATATAGTAAATTCGACGAGGTTATTTGGAGACTTATCTATGAAAAAAAGAATTGTTTCACTGCTGTGCGCGGGAGTGATGGCGCTGGGAGGGGCGGCGCCGGTGTCCGCGGAGGAGGAGGCCAAAGAGCTTGAAAAGCTGACACTGAATGAGGTAGCTCACTCTATTTTCTACGCGCCTCAGTACGCCGCCATCGAGCTGGGCTATTTTGAGGAGGAAGGGATTGATCTCACTCTGGTGACGGGCTTTGGGGCGGATAAGGTGATGACGGCCCTGCTTTCCGGGGAGGCGGACATCGGATTCATGGGCTCCGAGGCCTCCATCTACACCTACAGCGGCGGAGCGGCCGACGCGCCGGTCAATTTCGCCCAGCTGACCCAGCGTGCCGGAAACTTCCTGGTGGCTCGCAAGGAGCTGCCGGACTTCCAGTGGAGCGATCTCATCGGCCAAGATGTGCTGGGTGGACGGAAGGGTGTTTTACATATATCAATGTAAATCTTGAATTTATTATCATTATTTGTAACTGGATTGATAAGTGCCGCATTCCCCATGCGAAAGGTGACGTCAGTATCGAAGAACATCTTATTTGGGGCAAAGATGCCAGCCAAAAGGAAAACGCACGACGATCAGCATCAGGTCAGATAAAATTCGTATAAGCTGTAAATCGTCTTTTTTAGCTTTACACGCAAAAAGCATAACGGTATAATATAAATGAACTTATACGATATGACACTGTTAGAAAGGGTGAATGTCATGCCAGAACAATTAAGAAAACAAATTAATTACACGGTTGTCTGTGTCAATGAATTTGCACGAAAGAACGCACTTCATCCGCGAACAGCTTTTCTTTACTTATACAATCATAAAGGAATTGAATTTTTGCAGGAGCATTATGAAATCGAGCATACGCTGTCCTTGGATGACGCTGTGGAGGATCTGGAAATTATATGCAAAAATAATGGAGGGAAATTGTAATGATACTGTATCATGGCTCCAACATTGAGATTGAAGATATAGATCTTGCAAAATGCCGTCCATTCAAGGATTTTGGCAGAGGTTTCTACCTTACTACGAGGAAAGATCAGGCACAGAAAATGGCAAACCGTGTTTCCCGTATTTACGGTGGAGGTCCCTGCGTTAATGTCTACGAATTTGATGAAACCGTTTTGCAGACCCAAAAACTGAACATCCGTATCTTTGACAAGCCAACAAAAGAATGGGCATTATTTGTCATCAATAATCGAAATCGAAGATTCATACCGACATCTGATGAAGAATGCAATCTGGATTTAAAATATGATCTGGTGATCGGACCGGTTGCAAATGATGACTTGGCATTGCTTTTCCGCCAATTTTCTGAAGGTATGATTGGTGTCGATACGTTGGTTCGTGAAATGGAATTTAAGAAACTGACAGACCAATACTCTTTTCATACGGAAAAGGCTTTGGGCTATCTGAAGAAAGCAGGTGTTTTACATGACTAAGCGTACACAGTTAATGGAATATATCACGCAGGATGTTATCGCTTACCTGATGGAAGATCAGCCACTAGACATGGCGGAGGCCATGCGCCAATTCTATACTTCTGAAACTTACGAGAAATTGCTGGACGAAGAAACTGGTCTCTATCTGGAAAGTTCAGCCTATATCTACGATTTATTCAAGGATGAATGTCAGAGCGGACGAATTCTCCAGAATGAAATCTAAATGAGCACCCAAGAATATACAAAATAAATAGCAAGATGATTTTGCACAAAGATATGGTGTTGAATACAAAGTTTGAATAAGCAGATCGTTGTGGTACACATGACGATCTGCTTATTCTCGTTCTAAACATTGTTTCTATCATTGGTGAGTAGTACGTTACTTATCTATTGTGTTTTCCTTGCTTTGTTCTACAGTCTGTTCAAAGACTTCCTTTTTGGTTTTTCCATCTTCTACTCGCAAATCTCCAATTCTCTCCCGTAAGCGATAAGCTGTCTGAAAGATATTACAGTCGCAGACAAGCACGAAACAATTTTTTTTGAATACAGTAACTATAAGGCAGAGGGAATGTGATAAACCATGAACAAACCAACTTACTATCTCTTGAAAACAGATTTCAAGACACAGGCAGATTTTGAATCCGAAAAAGAGCTATATAGCAGGTTAGGATTTCGGGTTGTCACATTTCAGGATGGGCAGAGTGACAACGATATCCATGAGGGATTAAAAGCAATCATAAAAAATCACATTGAGTGAATTTTACTCATTACAAAATACGTTTTTATTATATTCTATTGACTCAATTTCATTTATTATAAAGGAGATTTGCTATGAACGCTGGATATGTACGTCTGTCACGAGATGATGACAAACGGAATTATGTTTCTATCGAAAATCAAAAATTAATCATTAATCAGTATGCGGCTGAACAAAATATGGTCATCGACCGTTGGTACGAGGATGACGGTGTGTCCGGGTATATTTTTGACCGTTCCGGATTCAATCAGCTGATGTGCGATCTCGATAAAGACGTTGATACTGTATTTGTCAAGGACTTCTCTCGTTTAGGCAGACACAATGCCAAAGTTCTGCTTCTCCTTGATTATTTTCAGGAGCGTGGCAAACATCTCATTGTTATTGATGATAATTATGATTCAGAGAATCCAGAGGATGACACAATTGGTATTAAAACATGGTATAATGAAAGATATGTAAAAGATACCAGTAAGAAAATCAAGCGTGCCATAGGCGCACGTCAAAAAGAGGGTACACTGATGACACAGCCACCATTTGGATATAAACGAAATGAAAAGGACAAATCCATTTTAGAAATTGTTCCAAAAGAAGCAGAATATGTAAAGCAGGTCTACGATTTGTATTTACAAGGCCTGGGATATCGTAAAATTGCCAATCATCTTACAGAACAGGGTGTATCAACCCCGTCTATGGTTCGTCGGGAACGGGAACTGGAAGAAGGGCATGTCACCAAACGTCAGATTGCTACTGAATGGACAAATAGCATGGTAAAAGATATACTGGACAATGATTTCTATATCGGTACATTGCGTCTGCGAAAACGTGCCCGTGCTACTGTTCATGGGAAAGACAAGCGTGTTCCCAAAGAGGAACAGTGCATTTTTGAAAACAATCACCCGGCAATTATTGATAAAGCCATTTTTGATCTGATTCAGAATATGAAAGAAAAACGGGTCAGGAATAATTATCGCGGAAGCCGTGGACAATGGGCAGGAACAGAGATTCCAAACCCATTTGGAAGTTGCCTGTTCTGCAAAGACTGTGGCAGCCGACTGACACCGATTCGCCGACAGTCAGGAACGAAAGAACGCAAATATTATATCTGCACTATGTATAATACAAAAGGAAAACGTTATTGCAAGAAAGCGCACCTCATAGAGGAAGCAGATTTAATGGATGATGTAGTCACATATGTAAAATTGTGTAGGAATGCGCTCTGCGAAGTGATTGCCACCTACGATTTGAAAGACTTTGAATCTGAGAAAAAATCTGTGGAAGAAAAGCGTCAGGAAGTACAATCTGCCATTGATGAACGAAAAGCTCAGCTAAAAGTTCTCTTTACTCAGAAGATACGAGATTTGTCCGGAGCTTCCGAAAATGAAGATATCATCAATGAAAGCTATGATTCACTGCAAAATGATATTCTGGCACAGATTCATGGATTGGAAATTCAATTAAAAGAATTGAATAAAACCGGTCTTGAAACACCGGCTGTAAAAGAGAAATTGAAAAACGCTCTTGATGTGGTGGATAAGATTATTGCCAATGGTGTTCTTAACCGAAAGGATATTGAGATACTGATTGAGCGAATCGATGTAGACGAGAACGGCCTGCCGGAGATTACATTAAAGTATGGTCTTTCTAATCTGATCGAATACGGTCCGGCAGAGGAACTGAACCGCCGTGAAAATGAGATCATCTACCATACTTTGAGACTCATCAAAGAAGATGATCGTGGTTTTACTTCTGCCAAGTATCTGTCTGCAAAATTAACCAAATTAGGTTACAGCAAATCAAAGAAAAGTATCCTTACGTATATCGGCTTGATGCTTCATATGGGAGTTGTGAAAAAGAGTGATAATCCACTGGAACCATACACCATCATAAAGTCTTCGGATGAAATTCAGGAGATTATGGCAAATTTTTATCAGGACATTCCGTCCGCAAACTGACACAGATTTTGTGTATGATCATAATTTACATGGATATGGCGTCAACAGGTGGTATGCCGGAAATGGTATTTGAGTATATCCTGCGGCAGAATGGCATCGATCCCTCGGAGGTGAACATCGACCAGAGCATCGATTTCGGGTCCACGGCGGCGGCTTTTTCCGGCGGGAAGGGGACCTTTACTGTGGAATTTGAGCCGGGGGCCACGACGCTGGAGCAGGAGGGCGTGGGATATGTGGTGGCTTCCCTGGGGACGGACTCCGGGTACGTACCTTACACCGCATACTGCGCAAAGTCGGGATTTATGGGGGAGCATTCCGATCTGATCCAGGCCTTTACCAACGCTCTGCAAAAGGGGATGGATTATGTGAACGGCCACACGCCCCAGGAGATCGCCCAGGTCATCGCGCCCCAGTTCCCGGAGACGGATCTGGAGACCATCACCACCATCGTGACCCGGTATTACGAGCAGGATACCTGGAAGGAGGACCTGATCTTTGAGCAGGAGAGCTTTGAGCTCCTTCAGGATATCCTGGAGGAGTCCGGTGAGCTGGAGGAGCGGGTGCCCTACGAGGCGCTGGTGAATACGGAGTTTGCTGAGGCGGCGGTGAAGTAGGAGCAGTACAGCACAAGACCGCTGAAAGGCCGCGTCTGACTCCGGAGGACTCGTACTCCGGAATCCACAGACGCAGCCGGAGCAGGAAAAAGCGCAGCCCGCGGACACAGACGGTTGTAGGCTCAATCGGCCGCAGGCTCAATCAGCCGCAGGCTCAATCGGCCGCAGGCTCAATCGGCCGCAGGCTCAATCGGCCGCAGGCTCAATCGGCCGCAG
>CAZGRM010000008.1:3974-26664 GCA_964528295.1 uncultured Lachnospiraceae bacterium | reverse complement strand
GCCGCAGGCTCAATCGGCCGCAGGCTCAATCGGCCGCAGGCTCAATCGGCCGCAGGCAGTGGCGCTCCACCACTGCCTGCGGCCGGTTTTTATCTTCGGGTCTTTCACCGGGCCATTTTGTAGATGGCAAACATGTCCTCCTCAAATAGCTTCTTGGCGGAGCCCTTGGAGCCTCCCGCGGCCACACTGCACATGTGGGCCATCTGCTTCATTTCCTCCTCCGTGGGGCTCAGTCCCAGCTCCGCAAAGGAGGTGGCATATGGATCTCACGGTAGAAGCTTTCCATGGCAAGCCGACTGGCTTTCCTCGTAAAACGGTGAAATAAAGGATACTCCCTCCGCTTCCACCTCATCCGTCTTCCGCCCCAGCTCTCCTGTTTGCGGGTCTCTCTCGTACACCACCAGCTTGCCGCTTCTTTCGTTGACCACCAGAATATGGTTCTGGGAGGGAGCCAGGCAGAAATTTCTCGGCCAATTGCCGCCGCTTTGGGCCTGCCGCAAAAGCTCCAGCGTGCCCTCCTCCTGATTTCTCCGAAACACCGCCACCGTATTGGGTCCCCGGTTTGAGACGTAGAGATAGGCTCCGTCCTCGCTGATATGGATATCCGCGCCGGCCGCCTCTCCCTGATATCCCTCCGGCAGGGTGGACTTCCACTGGATCTGCTCCATCCGCCCGTCCTCATTGACCTGAAACACAAACACATGGCTCTTCAGCTCCGTAAGCACATAGTAGTACCTGCCGTCCGGGGAAAAGGCCGTATGCCTTGGGCCCTCCCCCCGGCCAAATACCAGATTCCGGCTCCCCTCACGGGGCTTTGTCAGCACCTGCTCCGACTCACTGATCTCATAGCAGAATACCCGGTCCAGCCCCAGGTCCGCCGCCAGCAGATACCTGCCGTCCGGTGTCACGATCGTGGAGTGCACATGGGAAACCCTGTCTCCAAAGCCTTCCCCGGCAAAATCCTCCCCTGGTATCACCTCCCGGATCAGCCGGAGCTTCTCCCCCTCTACCCGGCACAAAAGAAAGCTGCCGCTGCTGTAGCCCGCCACCGTAAAGTAATCGGACTCCCTCCACATATGAATGTGGCACAGAGCAGCCCCGGGCACCGGCAGCCTGTCCGTGAGCCGAAGGCTTCGGCCCCCCTGCTCCACCCGGTACAGGGAGAGCTCGCTCTCCGCCTCCACCTCATTCACAGCCACCAGCACATCCCCTCTTCCGGCCAGAAAGGAGGGATTCCTATTTTGGCTGTCTGTAAAAAACTCCCGCAGCTTACCGCCGCAGGGGTCAAAATCATACAAATAAATCCCTCTCCCATCCCTCTCTGAGGTATAAGAGCCTGCAATCATAAGATCCGTGCGCATTCCGATCATCTCCTGTCGATTTTTTTCCAGTATACCACCAAAGCCTCCCGGGAGCCACCTTTTTCGGCAGCTCCCTCGGCTTTCAAAATCTCATCCGATGATCAGCTCCACAGACGGTCTTTGGCAAAGGTAGTATTCCACTCATCCGTGGACTCCCAGAGTCCCGGAATCTTATCTTTGTCAATGTGCTCTCTGATCACATCATCAGTATAATAAAAGCCGCCGCAGTCCCCGGTATCCAAGGAATGCTCCGGGATACCGGGCCTGCGGCGGCCTTTTCTTTTGCGGTTGTTTCTTTTTTTATTCGGCGTAGCCCGAAAAAATCCGCGCGATGGGGGAGTCGGCGGAGAGGATCACGGTCTTGTCACCGCCGGCCATGGAGGCCTGGAGCGCGTCCAGGCTGCGGACGAAGGAGTAAAACTCTGTCTTTTCCTGGGTGTCGTAGGCCTCGGAGAGAATGCGCATATACTCCGCCTCCCCCTCCGCGATCAGGATCTCCGCCTGCTTCTTGGCCTCGGAGATGCTGATGGCCACCTCCTTGTCGGTGGTATTGCGGATCACCTGAGCCTCGGAATTTCCCTCCGCCGTGTAGGTGGCGGCGATATTGTCCCGCTCGGAGATCATCCGCTCGTAGACCGCCTCCTTGTTGTCGTCCGGCAGATCCAGCTGCTTTGTCTCAAACATCAGCAGCTCCACGCCGTACTGCCCCATGTTGTCGTCGATCCGGTCCATCACCAGGGCGGACAGCTCCCCATCCCGGCTGGTGATCACCTCGTCCTGGTTCATGCTGCTGATCACGTTTTTCAACGCGTTGTAGACGGCGGTATTGATACGGCTCTCCGCATTGGTCAGGGAGCCGTTCAGGGCCTGGGCAAATTTGGTGGGATCCGTGATCCGCCACAGCACGTAGCTGTCGGTGATCATGGTCTTTTTGTCCCTGGTGATCACCTCCGACGGGGTCAGGTCATAGAGCAGCGTCTGCTTTGGATAAGCAGAGACGGTCTGGATAAAGGGCACCTTCATGCTAAGGCCCGGCTCGTCGATGACGCGGCTGATGCGGCCGAACTGGCGGACGATGCTGTACTCGTTCTCCCCCGTAATCACCACACCGGAGCCCAGCAGGATCAGCAGGACCACCGCCGCCGCGATTCCGATTATTATTTTCTTCATCTGTGTTTTCCTCCCGTATTTCCGGCAATCCCCCGTACCGGGGATTACTGCTGTTCTGTACTCAAATGGTATCCGAAAATTCCGGCGGCGCGGTCAGTCGCTGTCCGCCGCCTTCTCCGTCTCCCCGGTCACGGTCTCCGCGAAGGAATCCAGGGGCAGCACCTTCTGGATCCCGCTTCCGTCGTCGATGATGACCTTCATCTCCGGCAGCACCTCCTCCATGGCCTCGAAAAACATTCTCTGCTTTGTGACGATGGGGTTCTTCTCGTACTCCTCATACATGGCCTGGAACCGGGCCACCTGGGCCTGCGCCTCATTGATCCTGGTCTGTTTCTGGGCCTCGGCGTCCTGGACGATCTCATCCGCCTGGGCCTCCGCCGCGGGCAGCTTCTCGTTCCGGTACTTGTTGGCGTTGTTGATGGCAGTCTCCTTGCCCTGCTTGGCGGTCTCCACCGCCTTGAAGGCCTGCATGACCTCCTCGGTGGGCGGCTCGGAGTCCTGGATCGTGATGTTTACCAGAGCCAGGCCGATATCCTCCTGCTCCAGCTTTTCCAGGATCATCTCCTTGATCTCCGCCTGAATCTCCGTCTTTCCGGTGGTCAGGACGCTGTCCACGTCATGGCTGCCGATGACGGTGCGGATGCTGCTCTGGGAAATATTTTTCAAGATACTCTCCGGGGTGGCCGACGCGTACAGGTACCGCACCGGATCGGAGATCCGGTATTCCACGAAAAAGTCCACATCGATAAAGTTGTAATCGGAGGTGATCATCACCGCCTCCGAATCCACGGTGGCGTTGGACGAGACCTCGTAACCGATGGGGAAGCCCTGGATCGTGGTGTTCACCTTTCTCACCTGCTGGATCAGGGGAATCTTAAAATGAAGCCCCTTCTCCGTCACCGCCTTGGCCCGTCCGAAGGTGACCAGCACCGCCTGCTCCTGCTCCTCGATCTGGTACCACATCCCCTTGGCTCCGGCCGCCACCAGAACCAGAATCACCACCACCAGGGCGATGACCTTTCCGTGTCCCCGCAGCTTTTCTTTATTTACTCTCGTATTCACTTTTTTCCTCCCTTTTCTTCGCAAATCGTTTGTGAATTTTCTGTGAATAGTAAATTAGAGCAATCATACAATAAAATAAGGGCCTTGTAAAGTGGCCAAGCCACTTTTACAGGCCCCGGAATACTTAAGTTTTTCTAAACTCCCAAGAGCTTTGCCAGCTCCCGGATGTACGCGGGATCGGTGCCGCAGCAGCCGCCCACGATGCCGGCTCCCGCCTCCACCAGCCGCTTCATGGAGGCCGCGAACGCCTCCGGCCCCATGCTGTAATGGGCCCGCCCCAGACGATCTATGGTGGGCATTCCCGCGTTGGGCTTGGCTATGACGGGCACCTTGGCCGCGTTCTTCATGGAATGAACCACCGCCTCCAGCTGGTCCGGTCCCACGGAGCAGTTCAGTCCCACTGCGGCGGCTCCCATCTCCTGCAGGGTCTCCACCGCCTCCACGGCGTTTCCTCCGTACATGGCGGTGCCGTCCGCCTGCAGCGTCAGGGAACACATCACCGGCAGATCGCTGACCGACTGTACCGCGTCCAGCAGCACCACGGTCTCGTCCACATTCAGCATCGTTTCCGCCACGATCAGGTCCGCGCCGGCCTCCGCCAGAAGCTTGGCCTGCTCCCGGTACACGTCAAACAGCTCCTGGTAAGAAATCTCTCCCTCCGGCTCCAGCATCTTTCCCGTGGTGGTCATGTCTCCGGCCACATAAGCCTGTCCCCCGGCCGCCTCCCGGGAGTAGGCCACCAGCTCCGTATTCAGCTCCCGGATCCGCTCCTCCAGCCCGTGAAGCCCCAGGCTGAGCCGGTTGGCGGAGAAGGTGGGCGCGTATATGATACGGCTTCCCGCCTCCACATAGCCCCTTTGCAGCTCCTTTACCACCTCCGGATGCTCCAGCGCCCACAGCTCGGCGCACACGCCCACCGGCATGCCGGCCTTTCTGAAATTGGAGCCCGCGGCTCCGTCCAGCAGTACGACTCCCCTTGAAGTCAGCTCCTGAAACTCTTTTTTCGTCATATTCCTCTTCCTTTCCGTACCGTTTCAAGCCTCTAACATGTTACACATCCCGCAAGCCTCAAACCTCCCGCTGACCTTCTTCCTTTAATCGTTGGGACGCTGGTAAAATCTGCCCCAGATCCGCTCGGACTTGGCCACGTTCACAAAGGCCTTGGGATCCGCCTTGCGAATCTTCGGCATCAGGCGGCGTACCTCCTCACTGGAAACGACGGAGTACAGCATCTTCCGCTCCTTGCCCTCATAGCAGCCGATCCCGGTAAACAATGTGGCGTCATGATTGGTCTCATTTCGAATCAGCTCATAAATCTCCTGGGTCCGCTCGGTGATAATGTACATCGTATTCCGCTGATAGCGCACAAACATCACATGGAGCGTCTGGGTGGAGGCGAACTGGAAAATCACGGAGTACAGCGCCTTGTCCCAGCCCAGGGAGATCCCCGCAATCATCAGAATCACCACATTGCAGCCCAGCACATAGCTGAATCCATCCTTTCCGAACCGCTCAGAGATGAAAATGGAAATAATGTCCGTCCCTCCCGTGGTGGTATTTCCCCGCAGACAGATGGAAATTGCCGTTCCGTTAATAATCCCGCCGAACACCGCCATCAAAAGCATATCATCGGTGATAAAGAAGGAGGGCATCAGGTCAATCAAAATGCCCGACAGAAAAATAGACAGGCAGGAAAGCAGGGTAAACCGCTTTCCGATAAACCGGAACCCTATGTAGGCGGGAATGCTGTTCAGCGGAATATTGATGAAGGAGTAAGGAATCGTCACCCCTGCGAATTTCTGAAGCACCTCCTGAACCAAAAGCGAAAATCCGGTAAAGCCTCCCGGGATCAACCCGGCATGGTGTACAAAATTGGCGATATTCGCCGCCATAATGGTGGTGCCAAGTACCACCATAAACACACGGTAGGCCTGCCACTGCCATCCCTCTTTTTTTGCGATCATCACACACTTCCTCTTTTCTTTTCGTATTTCTTTTTGTTTTTCCAGCGCAAAATAAAACCGGCGCCGCGTCCGCACCAGTTTTATTTTAACATATTTTTTTTCTGTTTTAAACCCCCGGGTTTTTTTGTTTCTACTCTCCGATCAGGGCCTGGATGTCCGAGACGTTGTCCTCCGTCACCTTGATGTAGTCGCAACCGATATAATAATCGCTGCCGGCTCCGGTCAGAAAATTCACCACCGCGTCCGCCGCCGCGTGGGACTGTGTGATATAGTCATTGAACACGGTGCCGGTCTGCGTCCCGGCCAGAATATGCTCCAGCGCCTCGGGCAGAGCGTCCACACCCACCAGGAAGATATCCTCTCCCACAGTGCGGCCCGCCGCCTGGATCGCCTCCAGCGCTCCCAGGGCCATGGCGTCATTGTTGCAGAAGACCACCTCCACGTCGCTGCCATTCATGCTCAGAGAGGTCGCCACCAATTCCCGGGCCGCCTCCCGGTCCCAGCCGCCCTCCTGGGTGTCGAGGCAGTTCACCTCCATCCCGGCGTCCTCCAGCGCCTTCACGGAATATTCGGTGCGGACCTGGGCATCCACATTTTCCGGATCCCCCTTGATCATGATGTAGTCCACCTTGCCGTTTCCGTTTCTGTCCAGGGTCTCCAGCCCCAGCTCCGCGATGATCTCTCCCTGCATGGTGCCGGACTGGCTGGCGTCGCAGCCCACATATGTCACAGCCCAGCCGTTTTCCTCCCATCTGGCCTCCTCCTCCGGGCTGGGTTCCCGGTTGATATACACCAGCGGAATGCCTGCGGCCACCACATGGTCGGTAATGTCCGCCCCGGAGGAGGAGTTTACCAGATTGATGATCAGGGCGTCCGCGCCCTCGTCGATGAAATTATTAATCTGCATATTCTGCGTGCTCTGAAGGTTCTCGCTGTCCAGAATGGTGATATTTTCGGGATCAAAGCCCAGCTCCGTCAAATACCGCTCCAGCTCCGTGCGGAACAAGGTCATGAAGTCATCCGAAAACTGATAGACGCACACGCCCACCTTCTTCCCGGACAGATCCGGCTGCTCCGCCGCGGCCGGCACAGCCGCCGGGACGAGGGAAATCACCGCCGCGGCCAGCAGGCCGCTGATCATTTTCTTTTTCATATTCTAGTCCTCCCCGCCGCTCTCTTTGTCCTGACCGCTCCGGGCATACATGGCCATATAAGGTCCGTGGGCCGCGATCAGCTCGTCGCACATGGCCCAAATGTCCTCCACGCTCAGCTCCGCCGCCGTGTGGGGCTCCAGCATGGCGGCCTGGTAGATCTTTTCCCGGTCTCTGTTGACAGCCGCCTCGATGGTGAGCAGCTGCACGTTAATGTTGGTCATGTTCATGGCGGCAAGCTGGGTGGGCAGCCGGCCAACGCGGCAGGGGTTGACGCCGTTGGCGTCCACCATGCAGGGCACCTCCACGCAGGCCTCCGCCGGCAGATTCTCGATCAGTCCCCGGTTCAGCACATTGCCGCCGATCTTGTAGGGCACGCCGGTCACCACCGCCTCCATGATGTAGGAGGCGTACTCCCGGCTGCGCTCATGGGTCACCTTCCCATCCTTCAGGATATCCTCCCGCTCCTTCTCCCAGCCCTCGATCTGACTGATACAGCGGCGGGGATACTCATCCAGCGGGATATTGTACTTTTCGATCAGCTCCGGATACCGGGACTTGATGAACAGCGGGTTGTACTCCGCATTGTGCTCACTGGACTCGGTACAATAGTAGCCCAGACGGCGGATGTACTCGAAGCGCACCATGTCGTCGTGCTTTTCCGAAGCATTTTTTTCGGCGGCCCGGCGGCGGATCTCCGGATACAGGTCATGGCCCTCCCGGTCGTAAAGCTCCAGCAGCCAGCCCATGTGATTGATGCCGGCGATGACCTCTCTCCTGCCCTCCAGCCGGTCCTCCATATTCAGCTTTTTCAGCAGCGTCTCGGAGCACACCTGGACGCTGTGGCAGAGACCCACGGTACGGATTTTCGTGTAGCGCAGCATATATCCGGTCAGCATGGCCATGGGATTGGTGTAATTCAGGAACAGGGTATTGGGGCAAACCTCTTCCATGTCCCGGGCGAACTCCTCCATCACCGGGATGGTCCGAAGGGCCCGCATGATCCCGCCGATCCCCAGGGTGTCGGCGATGGTCTGGCGCAGGCCGTACTTTTTCGGAATCTCAAAATCGATGACGGTGCAGGGCTCATAGCCTCCCACCTGGATGGCGTTTACCACAAAATCCGCGCCTCTAAGCGCGTCCTTCCGCCTCTGGGCTCCCAGATAGGCCGTGATTTTGGAGCGGCCCTGATTCACGTTCTGATTGATGGCGTTCAATATAATCTCTGAGTCCCGCAGGCGCTGCTCGTCGATATCGTACAGTGCGATCTCCGCCTCCCAAAGAGCCGGAGTGCACATACAGTCTCCCAGCACATTTCTCGCGAATACCGTGCTGCCCGCGCCCAAAAATGTGATCTTCATCTTACGCATACCTCCTCTGTGTCATTCTCTCCCCTACTTTTATTGTAATCAAAAAAAGAATTTGGTCAATATAATTATGAAGAAAGAGGACGCACGGCAGCGATAGGAAAAAACTATCTCCGCGCCAAAGAGCAGTCATTCTTTTCTCCACAGCTGGGATTCCCGGTACCGGATGACCTGATCCGGAAGTGCCGGGCCGCAGGCCGCCAGGGTGTAGCGGGCGGTCTGGATGGTCAGAAAACACAGGGGAGGCCCCCCGGGGATCACTGGCAGGCGGGCGGAGTCCCGCAGGATGTCGGCTTGGCAAGTGGATTCCCGCAGGGTATTTGCGGAGCGGATGGATTCCCGCAGGGCATCGGCGGGGCGGGCATATGCCGGGGATTTATCCGGATGAAGTTCATACCGTTCTGACAAAAACGGCGCCAGCTCCACCTTCTTCATTCCGTAGGACAGGCCCCGGCCGTCCAGCTTTACATAGCTTTCTTTCATGGACCAGAGAAGCCGCAGCGCCTCTTCTCTCTCCCTCTCCCCCATGGTCTCCAGCAGCTCCCACTCCCGGCCGGTGCACACCTTCTTCGCCAGAGACGGCCTGTAGGGAAAGGGCCCCTCCACATCAATCCCCGCCTCCTGCCCGGACAGAACGCAGGCGCAGGCTGTGCCGCAGTGGCTCAGGTTGAAACGCAGCTCGGGGTAGCGGAGGCTGTAGGGCTTTCCCTGCTCCGTGCGCGCCACCTGAAGGGCCTCGATCCCCGGGATTTCCCACTCCCTTTGCGCCGCCGTCTCCAGCAGCCTCCAGGCCGTCAAGCGCTGACGCAGCTTCTCCCACCGCCGCCCGGAAGACTCCCCGCGAAGGGAAGCCTCCTCCGGGACATGGGGCCTTCGTTCCCCCTCCTCTCTCTCCTGGCCTCCGCTCTGCCGCCGCCAAAAATCCAGCTTCTCCCCGAAATCCAGCAGCTCGCCCTTTTCCCCTCCGCCATCGTATTCACAAATATAGATCATCTCTTTCTCCCACCGAACTTTTTTCTTCATTATACTGAAATCCGGCCATCCCTTCAAGCTCAATCCCGAATCGTACCACACCGCTCTGCCGGCGCACGCTAATTTTCAAATTCCGCCCGCAGCTTTTCCAGCGCCTTTTTTTCCAGCCGGGACACGTAGGAGCGGCTGATGCCAAGGCTCTCGGCGATCTCTCTTTGCGTCTTTTCCTTTCTCCCGAACAGGCCGTAGCGCTCACAAATCACCTGAAGCTCCCTGCCGCTTAAGGTTTTTCCCAAAATCTGCCTCAGCCGGATAATATTTTTTTCCCGCTCCATATCCTCCAGAATATCCTGCGGTTCACTCTCCAGTACATCCATGAGCCGCAGCTCCCGCCCCTCCTGGTCCGTGCCGATCTTCTCATACATGGATACCTCCCTGGTCAGCTTTTTCCGGGCCCGCAGCATCATCAAAAGCTCATTCTCGATGCACCGGGCGGCGTAGGTGGCCAGGCGGCTGTTTTTTTCACTGTCGAAGGTCATCACGGCCTTGATCAGGCCGATAATCCCGATCGAGATCAGATCGTCCGTGTCATGCTCCGGCGACTGATATTTCTTCGCCACATGGGCCACCAGCCTTAGATTGTGCTCAATCAGCGTATTCCTGGCTTCCATGTCTCCTTCCCTGTACCGTGCCAGGTAATATCTTTCCTCCTCGGACGAGAGCGGCATTTTAAATGTTTTCAAAAAAGCACCTCTAAGCGGTTTTATTTTATCTTATGAAACAAACCGCCTAAAAGTGCTTTTCCACGACATCGGGTTTTCTAAAATTCCCAAAACGAGACGCTTATCCGTTTTTCCTTCTCAGAATATCATATACCTCCGCCTCCCCATCCAGCGTCACGTAAAGCTTTTGCTTCGGGTGAGGGGCGCTTGACATGGGGGCGCCCTCCTCATCCCGGATGGAAAGGACCCGGGCGTCCACATTGCGGCCATCGGGCTTCATGATCTCAATCCGGTCCCCCACGGTGAATTTGTTGCGCTGCTCCAGCACGCAGCAGCCCTCCGGAGTCCGCTCCTCCACGATTCCCAGATAGGTATACTCCTTGATATAGGTACTGTTGTCGTAAATCTGGGAGGTGTCGTCCGGCCGGCCGTAGAAGAAGCCGGTGGTGAACTGGCGGTAGGCGCTGCACACGATCTGGCTTTTGTACCACTCCATATTGCCGTAGTAGGCCTGGGGATCTCTGGCGTAATCGTCCAGCGCCTTCCGGTAGGTGCGGGCCACCGTGGCCACGTAGAGCGCGGTCTTCATCCGCCCCTCCACCTTCAGGCTGTCGATCCCGGCCTCCAGCAGATCCGGGATGTGCTCGATCATGCAGAGGTCCTTGGAATTAAAAATAAAGGTCCCCCGCTCATTCTCCTCCACCGGGAAATACTCCCCGGGGCGGGTCTCCTCCATCACCGCGTACTTCCACCTGCAGGGGTGGGTACAGCTTCCCTGGTTGGCGTCCCGGCCGGTGAAGTAGTTGCTGAGCAGGCAGCGGCCCGAATAGGAAATACACATGGCGCCGTGGATGAAGGTCTCGATCTCCATCTCCTCCGGGATGTGGGCCCGGATCTCCCTCAGCTCCTCCAGAGTCAGCTCCCGGGCCGACACCACCCGCCTAGCTCCCAGCTCCCACCAGAAGCGGTAGGTCTCGTAGTTTGTATTGTTGGCCTGGGTGCTGATGTGGCGCTCGATCTCCGGGCAGACCCGCTTTGCGATCTGAAATACCCCGGGATCCGCGATGATCAGGGCGTCCGGCCGGGGCTCCATTCTCTTAAGCTCCTCAAAATAGGCCTCCACCCCCGCCAGATCCCGGTCATGGGCCAGGATATTGGCCGTCACATAGACCTTCACCCCATGGGCGTGGGCGAAAGCGATGCCCTCCGCCATCTCCTCCATGGAAAAATTTTTCGCCTTGGCTCTCAGGCCGAAGGCCTCGCCGCCGATGTACACCGCATCCGCGCCAAAGATCACCGCGGTCCGCAGCACCTCCAGGCTGCTGGCCGGTATCAACAATTCAGGAATTTTCATCTTTTTCTCTCCATTGACAATCCTTGCGTATAACGTATTCCCCATTATAGCCTTTTCTGCCCCTCCCCGCAACTGCTGATTTACATTTCGGCCCTGTTTTTTCCGCGCTCCTTACTGTCCAAACAGCCTTCCTACTTTATCTCCAGGCGAATGGGTTCGCCCACATAGGACGGCCCCGCGGTCATGTCCTCCAGGCCCAGGCGGCCAAGCTGTACCTCTATGGTATCCCCCGGCGCCACCGAAATCACACCGCCCTCGCTCTCAAAAATCAGGCTGCCGCTCTCCTCCTCATATAGGATGGCCGGGCACCACGCACGGTTTCCCCGGGCGTCTGTCAAATACAGGCACCAGTCCAGATTTTCCACCTTCTCCGCGGTCCCGTCGTAATTGGTAACGTCAAGCCATTCTCTGGGATCTCCCTCACACTCCGCGAGGATCCGGTTGGACAGCTTGGTGCTGGTGATTTCCCGCACCGTCATGGCCAGGCCCTCCCCGGCCTCTATCCGCCCGTTCACGGAGACCGTAGACACATCCTTCATCAGCTCCTCCTTCGTTACCTGGAACCGGTACGTAAAGAGGCCGCCCCTCTCATCGCTTCCCTCCTCATCCGGCGCTTCATACACATTGAGATTCAGCTCCACCTCCGATAAGGTCTCCGGCAGGGTGCCCTCCGCAAAGTACTGTGCCACAACGTACTCCCCGGGCGTCCCCGTCTCATAGCAGTGATCGGCCACGCTCTCCAGCTCCTTCCCATCCACGCAAAGGGAATTGACAAAGGCGGTCCTCATCAAGTGCCCGTCCTCCGACACCGGATCTCCCCAGTCTGCTTCCTCATCCAGAGTCAGAAAGGCGATCACTCTGCTGTCATCCAAAATCACCTCCTGTAAGGTTACCGAGAGGCCGTTCACCGTCTCCGTGGTCCCGATCACCTCCGCGTAGGGCGCCAGCTCCTCCTCAAACCCGAAAATACTCCCGATCTGTTCCGCGATTCTTTTGGCGGCGGCGCTCACTTGCCCTCGGAAAATGCCGCACAGCCCCACCGTTACAATCAAAAGAGCGCAGGCCGCCTTTACCACCGCGGAGCCTTTGTACCCTTTCTTATGTTTTTCCCACGGTTCTCCCGCCTGGCGGATCACTTCCTCATCCACCAGCTGCAATGCCTCTGCCAGCTGAAAACGATTTTCACTCATAATGTGCCCTCCTCCTTTAATATTTTGTATAGCTTTTTTCTGCTCCGGTACAGATTCATTCGGATGGCGGCGGCGGATTTCCCGTGGCGGGCGGCAATCTCCTCATCCCGGTCAAAGTACCAGTACCTCCGCATAAAAATATCCCGGTCCGCCTCCGGCAGGCTCCCCAAAAACCGCTGAATCGTCCGCTTCAGCTCCCGGGCCGCAATCTCATTTTCCAGAGAATTTCCGATCAGAGCGTCAATGTCTCTGGTCTCCTGCTCGATGCTGACCATGTGGGTATCCATCCTCTTTGCCGCGGTTCTCCGCCTGAGCTGGTCGATGGCCAGCCCCCTGGTGATCTTTGCCAGATAGGCGGAAAGAATGCCCGGCCTCTGGGGAGGAATGTGCGTCCAGGCGCTGAACCAGGTGTCATTGACACATTCCTCACTGTCCTCATGATTGCTCAAAAGATTCCATGCGATTTTGTAGCAGTAAGAGTGGTATTTTTGATCCAGCTCCCGGATCGCCCCCTCGTCTCTGTGAAAAAAACACTCGATAATCCGCATATCCTCCATGCCCTGTCTCACCTGTCTTTCGTTTCTTATTTTTTGAAGGCCTTCCCTATATCAGTCGTACTTTTTCCGGCTTCGTAACACTTTTTTTTTAAAAGATTTTTTGATCTCACAAAAAAAACGGTATCCTTCCTCCGAATACCGTTTCTATCCTCTCAGCTTATTTTTATCTCCTCCTGCCGCTTCACCGTCACCGCAGCCCCGTCGCCCACCGGGACGATGGAGGTCAGCAGGCCCTCCGTGTGCTTCAGCACGTAAAGGTACTCCCGCATCCGCTTGTAGATGGTCCGGTTGCGCCGCTCCACCGCATAGTGGGACTCGATGATATCCCCGTCCTGCAGCACATTGTCCGACACCAGCAGCCCTCCTGTCCGCAGAAGCCGCAGGGCCTGGGGCAAAAAGTGGAGGTACTGTCCCTTCGCCGCATCCATGAAAACCATGTCGTACTGCCCGGTCAGGGACTCCATCACCTCCAGGGCGTCCCCCTCCAGCAGGGTGATCCGCCCCGCCTGCCCGGCCCGCTCAAAATTCGCCCGGGCCTGGGGAATCCGCTTTTCATATTTTTCAATGGTGGTGATGGTACAGCTCGCCTCTGTGTTATCCGCCATCAAAAGGGCGGAAAATCCCACCGCCGTCCCCACCTCCAGAATCCGCCGGGGGCGGTGAAGGGCCAGCAGCACCTTCAGAAAGCTCTGCATGTCCTGGCGGATGATGGGCACCTCCTCCGCCACCGCCTGCCGCTCCAGCTCATCGAGGAACGGCCCGTTCCCTGTATCCAGAGAATTGATATACACTGACATCCGTTCCGGAATAATCATATCCTCTTCCCTTTACAGCTTCAAATGCTCTATCACGTCCTTGGTGTCCAGATCCACAGAGGAAATCAGGTCCAGGTTCACCTGCTGGATAATCCTGCACACCCGCAGCTCACTTCTCAAAAAGCCCTCCACCAGGGGATTGCTGCGAAACGCCTCATACTCCCGGCTGATCCGCTCCATCTCCTCATAGGCGTCCGTGGAATCCCCGGAGTTCTGCAATTCAAACACCTGCCGCCGGAAATCATTGATCTGCCGCCGCAGCTCCGGGTCCTTCGCCACCTCATCCCGCAGCTCGCAGAAATGGAGATATTCCCGGCTCTCCCGCACCGCCTCAATCAAATTTGCCGTACACTCTTCTATCCTGCTCATGGTTTTCACTCAACTTCCATAATAATCGGTAAAATCATGGGACGGCGCTTTGTCCGCTTCCAGAGGAAATCGCCCAGGGCGTCCCGGATGGCGTTTTTCATCTTGCCCCAGTCTGTCACCCGGTGGGAAATGCAGTAATCCATGGCGTCCTCCACCACATTCCTCGCCTCCTCGATGAGGTCCTCCGCCTCCCGGACGTACACAAAGCCCCGGGATACAATGTCCGGCCCGGCCAGGATCTGGTTGGTATACTTCTCCAGGGTCAGCACGGCGATCATGATGCCGTCCTCCGCCAGATGCTGCCGGTCCCGCAGCACGATGTTCCCCACATCGCCCACGCCCAGTCCGTCCACCAGAATGGAGCCGGTCTGCACATGGCCCGTCACCCGGGCGGACTCCGCATCCATCTCCATCACATCCCCGGCCTTCATGATGAAAATATGGTCCTTCTCGATTCCCAGATTTTCCGCCAGCGTGGCCTGGGCCTTCAGATGGCGGTACTCGCCGTGCACCGGAAGGGCGTATTGGGGACGCACCAGGGAGTAAATCAGCTTGATCTCCTCCTGGCAGGCATGTCCCGACACATGGGCATCCTGGAAAATCACGTTGGCCCCCTTCATGGAAAGCTCGTTGATCACCTTCGACACAGCCTTTTCATTTCCCGGGATGGGGTTGGAGCTGAAGATCACCGTATCTCCCGGCTTCACCACCACTTTTTTGTGCATATTCGCCGCAATCCGGGACAGGGCCGCCATGGACTCTCCCTGACTTCCCGTACAGATCAGCACCACCTGCTCATCGGGATAATTTTTCATCTGCTCCAGATCAATCAGCGTATTGTCCGGGATGTTCAGATAGCCCAGCTCGGAGGCCGTGGAGATGACATTCACCATACTCCGGCCCTCCACCACCACCTTTCTGCCGTACTTGCAGGCGGAATTGATGATCTGCTGCACCCGGTCCACGTTGGAGGCGAAGGTGGCGATGATGATCCTGCGGTGGTTGTTTTCCGCAAAAAGATTGTCAAAGGTCCGGCCCACGGTCCGCTCGGAGGCGGTGAAGCCGGGGCGCTCCGCGTTGGTGCTGTCGCACATCAAGGCCAGCACGCCCTTCTTTCCGATCTCCGCAAACCGCTGCAAATCGATGGCGTCGCCGAATACCGGGGTGTAGTCCACCTTGAAGTCCCCGGTGTGTACCACGATGCCCGCCGGCGAATAGATGGCCAGGGCCACCGCGTCCTGTATGCTGTGATTCGTCTTGATAAACTCGATCCGGAACTCTCCCAGATTGATGGACTGGCCCGGCTTCACCACCTTGCGCTTCGTGCCCTTCATCAGGCCGTGCTCCGTCAGCTTCCGCTCGATCAGTCCCATGGTCAGCTTTGTGGCGTACAGGGGTACGTTCACATCCTTCAGCACGTAGGGGAGGGCCCCGATATGGTCCTCATGACCGTGGGTAAACACAAAGCCCTTTACCTTGCTGATGTTTTCCTTCAGATATGTCACATCGGGGATCACCAGGTCGATTCCCAGCATGTCATTTTCCGGGAAAGCCAGACCGCAGTCCACCACGATGATACTGTCGTTGTATTCGAAGGCCGTAATATTCATTCCGATCAGACCCAGGCCTCCGATGGGTATGATTTTCAGTTTTGATTTTGCGCTGCTGTTATTCGTATTCTGTCCTTTCTTCAAATTAGCACCTCCGTTGACCTTACGTCACACTAAGGAACTGTCACGAAATATCTTATTCCGCGACAGTTCCTAAAAGCGGAATACTCGACGCATTCCGTAAACAATCAGTTACCTTTCTATTTTTCTCAGAGCTCAATATCCACGTCCTCGAGAAGCTCCGCAAAAATCTTAGATACTGCCTCCAGCTCGTCCTCATCCTCTACAAATACGTAGCTGGCCTCCTCCTCTCCGTCCTCTGACAGATCCTTCAGGATATAAGCCTCCGCTTCCTCCTCCTCCGACTCTGTCACCAGAAGATAAGATTTTCCATTAATTCTGGTTTCTTCCACCACAAAGAACCCGACCGTCTCTTTCTCACCGTCCGGGCAAAATTCTATTCTATTCATGCGCATCCCTTTCAAGACTGTCCAGATATCCCTGCAGGATATATACGGCAGCCAACATATCCACGTACTCTTTTCGATTCTCGCGGCGCACTCCACCTTCTATCAGCGTCCGGTTCGCCTCCACCGTGGTAAGGCGTTCGTCCCACATCACCACGGGCAGTCCCGTTCTCCGCTCCAGCATCTCCTTGAATGCCAATGATTTTTCAGCACGCTCTCCTATTGTATTGTTCATGTTTTTCGGAAAGCCCAGCACGATCGAAGTCACCTGATATTCCTTTATCAGCTCTTCGATTCTGGCAAGGGTCCTCCGCAGCTTGTTCTCCGAAGTCCGTCTGATGATCTCGATGCCCTGGGCCGTCAGCCCCAGCGGATCGCTGATGGCCACTCCCACTGTCTTGGAACCGAAATCAAGCCCCATGATCCGGATCATTCCTGCTCAATCTGCCAGGATTTGTTCTTGATGTATTCCCTCAGCAGTTCTTCCACCAGCTCGTCACGCTCTACCTTCATGATCATGCTTCTCGCGTTTTTGTGGCTCGTAATATAGGTCGGGTCGCCGGACATAATGTATCCCACGATCTGGTTTACCGGATTATAGCCTTTTTCCGCCATTGCGTTGTATACCACATCAAGCACCGTCTTCACTCGCGTCTCGGGATCCGTATTGACTTTAAAGTATTGTGTATTATTGATTTCTGCCATTTCTCCACGCCCTTATCCGTTACTCAAACAGCCTGCGGCTGCCTATCACGGTACTATTCTAATATAAGATCGGAAATAATTCAATATTTTTTTCGGTGTCACTTTTTTTTCGTATTTTTTCGGTGTTTCTTTTTATTGCTCCTGAAAAAGGAACATGTGTTTTTCCGGACCTTCTTTTAATTCGCCTGTCATTTCCACATTGGAGTAATCCCGGTCCGCCGGGATGAGGGCCCGGATGTACTCCCTGGTGTAGCCGGCATAGTATTTTTTCCCGTTGAGCTCCACCTCCTCCTCAAAGAGCGCGGAGACCCTTTTGCCGATCCAGCTTTTCTCAAAGCTTTGGCGGTTCTCATCTCCCAGAGCGATCAGGCAGTCGCTTCGCCTGGCCTTTTCCGGCTCGGGGATCTGGTCCGGCATGGCGGCGGCCCGGGTGCCCTGGCGCCGGGAGTATTTGAAGATGTGGGTCTCGTACAACTGAAGCTCCTTCAGGAAATCCACGGTGGTCTGAAATTCTTCCCCGGTCTCCCCGGGGAAACCCACAATCACATCGGTGGTCAGCGCCGGCGCGCCGAAGGCCTCCCTGAGAATCCGGCATTTTTCTTTGTATTCCCCGGCTGTATAGCGGCGGTTCATCCGCTTCAATGTGCTGTCGCAGCCGCTCTGGAGGGAGAGATGGAAGTGGGGACAGATCTTCGGAAGGGACGCCAGGGTCCGGGCAAATTCTTCTGTCACAATGCCCGGCTCCAGGGAGCCCAGGCGGATCCGGCTGATCCCCGGCACCTTGTGCACGGCCTTGATCAGCGCCAGCAGGCTGGTCCCCAGGTCCACGCCGTAGGAGCTGAGATGGATCCCGGTCAGCACCACCTCCCGGCAGCCGGAGGCCGCCAGGGCCTCCACCTCTCTCAGCACATCCTCCGTCTCCCTGCTGCGGACCCGGCCCCGGGCGTAGGGAATAATGCAGTAGCTGCAAAACTGGTTGCAGCCGTCCTGCACCTTGATGTAGGCCCGGGTGTGCTCCTCCGTCCGGGTGATGGAGAGGGCCTCGTATTCCTTCGTGTGGTTGATATCAATTTTACCCTGGAAATCCGCCCTTTTTGGGGATTGGCCGGACGGTTTTAGGTGATTGTTCTCAGCGATTTTTTCCTTACGGGCCGCGCCCGCTGGCTCTGCCTGGGCTGCGGCATGGTTCCCCGGCTCTAACTCCGCCTGGGCCGCGGCGCGGTTCTCCTGCTTCTCTTTTTCTGACAAGGACGCTTCGGCGTATTCCTCCGGCTCTCTCCCCTGCCGCACCGCCTCGAAATACCGGAGGGCCTGGATCAGATCCTTTTTCCGGTTGTTTCCAAGTACAATGTCAATGGAGGAATCCTCCTCCCCCGCCGTCTGGACGTAGCAGCCCGCCGCCACCACGATGGCCTCCGGGTTCATCTTCCTCGCCTTGTGAAGCATCTGCCGGGATTTCCGGTCGGCAATGTTTGTCACCGTACAGGTGTTGATGACATAGACATCCGCTCCCGGGGCAAAGGGCACGATCTCGTATCCCTCCTCCTCCAGAAGCTGCCTCATGGCCTCCGTCTCATACGCGTTTACCTTACAGCCCAGGTTGTGAAGCGCTGCTTTTTTCTTCATTTTTACCTCCAGACCACATGTCTTTCTCCGTTTTCATCTTGACTTTTAGCCATTCACCCGTTAATATAGGGGTGTAAATATTAACCAGCAAATTGAGAGGAGTATAAGTAATGAAAACAGTTCAGATTTCTTTAAATTCCATCGATAAAGTAAAGTCTTTCGTGAACGATATTACCAAGTTCAACAATGATTTTGATCTCGTTTCCGGAAGATACGTGATCGACGCCAAATCCATCATGGGCATCTTCAGCCTGGATCTGTCCAAGCCGATCAACCTGAACATCCACGCTGAGGACAACATGGACGACATCATGGCCGTTCTCGCTCCCTACATCATCTGATCCGCTGCCGGATCCCCGGAATCCTTCCAGCCAGCTGGCTGCCGCAAAGAGCTTCTTTGCAGCAGCTTTTTTATTTTCGGAAAAGCGCCTCTTTTCTATGGCCGCCTCAGCTTGCGGCGGCCCATCCTCTACTCTACCCAGATCGTCTCCGTAGTGTCGATCGCCGTCCGCACCAGCTCATCAATCTTTTCCGCCAGCTTCCGCTCCGACGCCTTGATCACATTCAGATTCGGCTTCGTCACCGGGTGCTTCGCCACAAAGATGGTGCAGCAGTCCTCAAAGGGCAGAATGGAGGTCTCGTACGTATCGATCTTTTCCGCAATGTCCACGATCTCCTGCTTATCGAACCCGATCAGGGGACGGAAGACCGGCATGGCGCACACCTCGTTGGTGGCGGCCAGGCTCTGCATGGTCTGGCTGGCCACCTGCCCCACGCTCTCCCCGGTGATCAGCGCCAGGCAGCCCGTCTCCCTGGCAAAATGCTCCGCGATCTTCATCATATAACGCCGCATGATGATGGTCAGCTCGTCATGGGGGCACTTGTCATAGATATAGAGCTGGATATCCGTGAAATTCACCACATGGAGGCTGATGGGCCCGGAATACTTCGACACGATCCTGGCCAGATCCACCACCTTCTGCTTCGCCCGCTCGCTGGTGTAGGGCGGTGCGTGGAAATAGGTGGCGCTGAGCTTTACCCCTCTTTTGCAGATCATATAGCCGGCCACCGGACTGTCGATGCCGCCGGACAGCAGCAGCATGGCCTTTCCCGCCGTCCCCACCGGCATGCCCCCCGGTCCCGGGATAATCTTGGAATAAATATAGATTTTCTCCCGGATCTCCACATGAACCGTGATCTCCGGGTCGTGTACGTCCACCCGCATCTGGGGGAACGCCTCCAGGATCCGGCCCCCCAGCTCGCTGCTTACCTCCATGGACTCAATGGGGTAAGTCTTTCTGGCCCTCCTGGTGTGGATCTTGAAGGTCTGGCTGTGGGTCTCATAGACCTTGTCCAGGAAACTGGTCACATCCCTGGCCAGCTCCTCCAGTCCCTTGTCCTCCACCACCATTACGGGGCAGATTCCCACGATGCCGAACACATGGCGCAGACGGTCCACCGTCTCCTCAAAATCGTACTCCTCCAGGCAGTCCACATAGATGCGGCCCTGCTCCCGATGTACGTAGAATTTCCCCTCACACCGCTTCAGCGCATGGCAGATCTGCTTCACCAGCGCGTCCTCAAAGAGGTGGCGGTTTTTGCCCTTGATGGCAATCTCACCGTATTTAATCAAAAATGTTTTGAACATAGCTTTTCCTCATCTTTTCTGATTCTGTCCTGACCCAAGGGGTCACCCGCTTTTCTCCGCCCGCCCCTTTTAAAGCGTGTTTAAAAATTGCTTTCCGTAAGATGTGCTTCCCAGTTTGTGGGAGATTTGTCCCAAATGAGGGAGGCGTAGCGGGCTACGTCGACCGAATGCGGGGCAAATATACCGCAAAGTGGGGAGTGCGGATTGCGGGAATGAATTTTCAAACACGCTCTAGTGTCTCGCGTACCGGCGCAGGACCGGCAGCAGCTCGCCCAGGCATTGGAGGCAGTAGTCGATCTCCTCCTGCGTGGTGAACCGGCTGAAGCTGAACCGCAGCGTGGATTCCAGAAGCTCCGGCTCCAGACCCAGCTCCTTCAGCACGGTGCTGACGGGAAGCTTTTTATTCGAGGAGCAGGCGGAGCCCGCCGACACGTAGATTCCCTTATCCTCCAGCGCATGGAGCAGCACCTCGCTGCGCACGCCGGGGAAGGCGGCGCTGACAATGTGGGGAGCGCCCAGCTCCCCCGGCTCCGAATTCACCACCACCAGAGGCTTCCGCTTCTTCCCGGCGCTGCCATCCGCCTGACCGCCTGTCGCCGCCGCGGCCCGGGCTGCTGACACCGCTTTTTCCTGAGCATTGGCCTGATCACTCGTCACCGCCATGGCCTGGGCTTTCGATATCACTTTCTCCTGAGCATTGGCCTGACCGCTTATCGCCGCCGCGGCCTGGGCTTCCGATGCCGCTTCTTCCCGGGCATTGGCCGGCCCATCGGGGTAGGCCAGGCGTTCCAGGCCTTCCAGCATCCGGGCTTTCAGGGCCAGCAGGTGCTCCCGGTCCCGGTCAAAGTGCTCGAAGGTCCGGGCCGCCGCCTCTCCAAGGCCCGCCGCCCCCGGCACATTGTCCGTGCCGGAGCGCATCCCTCTCTGCTGTCCGCCCCCGTAGATCAGCGGCTTCAGCTTCACCCGGTTGTCCACATACAGAAATCCGGTGCCCTTGGGGCCGTTGATCTTATGGCCGCTGACGGAGAGCATATCGATATGCGTTCTCTTCGGGTAGATCCGAAGCTTTCCGTAGGCCTGTATCCCGTCCACGTGGAAGAGCGTCTTCGGATTCCGGCTCTTGATCAGCCGCCCCGCCTCCTCCACCGGCTCGATGGTGCCCACCTCATTGTTCACCATCATCATGGACACCAGGATCGTATCCTCCCGCAGCGCCGCCTCCAGATCCGCCAGACTGATATGCCCCCGGCGGTCCACCGGGAGATACGTCACCTCAAAGCCCTGCTCCTCCAAAAAGCCCATGGGCATCAACACCGCCGGATGCTCCACCGCCGTGGTAATCAGATGCCGCCCGGCTCTCTGGTTGGCCCGGGCCGCCCCTAAAAGTGCCCAGTTGTCCGACTCCGTGCCGCCGGAGGTGAAAAATATCTCCTTCTCATTCACCTTCAGCGTCCTGGCGATGGTCTCCCGGGCCTCCCGCAGATACCGCTCCGCCTCCACTCCCTTCATATGCTTAGAGGAGGGATTCCCGAAATCCTCCCTCATCACCTTCACCATCACCTCCGTCACCGACTCCAGGCACTGGGTGGTGGCGGAATTATCCAGATATGCTTCCATCTCGTTTTTCCTCTTTTCCGTTCACTTGCTTCCGCTGATATGTTATTGTACAGGAAAGAAACCCAAATTTCAACCGGAAGCGTGTCTGAAAATATATCAGCCTACAGATTTTTCTTCTTATATAAAAACCAGAAGGCCGCCGCCGAAAATACCGCAAGGTAAGCCAGCAGAATCAACATTCCCGCCAGATCCGGGCTGCCGCCGGAGGCGATGGCCCGGAGCATCCGGCTGGTCTGGGACAGGGGCAGGGCCCCCACCGCGTCCCGCAGGCCCCGGGGCATCTGCTCGGTGGAGAAAAAGGTATTGCACAGGTAGGCCATCGGCATGATCACGTAGTTGGAAAACCGGGGCACGTCCGCATGATTCTTTGCGTAGAAGGAAACCACCACCCCCACAATGGAAAACACCGCCCCGTTTAGGAACATAATGAAAAGGGAGTAGCCGTTAAACACCAGCCCCGTACCGATGGGCATGGTCAGCAGCAGGATGATCCCGCCGGCATACAGCCCCCTCAGACTGCCGCCAATGACCTGACCCACCACGAACTGCCACAGGGGCGTGGGGGAAATCATGACCTGATCGAAGGCTTTCTCATAGAGCCGCTGTACGTTCAGGTTTTGGGCGATGGCGTTGAAGCTGCCATTCATGGTGGTCAGCGCCACCACGCCGGGGATCAGGAAATTCAGATAGGGCTCCCCGTGGGACACAGTCTGAATCCCCAGCCCAAACACCACCAGATACATCAGCGGCGCCACCATGGCCGCCAGGGTAATCTTATAAAAATCTCTCTTAAATTCCACCCATTTTTCCCATAGTATTGTAATAATCCCCATTCTCTCCACTCCATTACCCTGCCATATTATAATGGTTCGTCTATTTCCACTTCATCTGCCCTGCCCCACCGCAGTCCCACGGCCCTTTCCGCTCCGGCTGCCGGACGCAATCCCGCTGTCGGCTCCGCTC
>CAZGRM010000008.1:0-3874 GCA_964528295.1 uncultured Lachnospiraceae bacterium | reverse complement strand
CCCACGGCCCTTTCCGCTCCGGCTGCCGGACGCAATCCCGCTGTCGGCTCCGCTCGGCTGCCGGACACATTTTCGCTGTCGGCTCCGCTCCGGCTGCCGGACGCAATTCTGCTGTCATCTCCGCTCTGTTTGCCCTCCAACGCACATCTACCGCGGCGTCAGCTGCCGCCCGGCCCGCTCCACGAAGACATCCTCCAGGGTGGTGCCCCGCAGCACGGACCGCTCCTCCTGGCCCGAGAGATACCGGATCGCCTCGTCCCGGTCCTGAAAAAAGTGACTCCGCGCTCCCTCCGGTCCAGTCTCATCCACCGCATAGGCTCCCAGCTGCCGGATCAGCCCCTCCGGTGTGTTGACCTCCTCCAGCCGCCCCTGATTCATCAGCGCCACCCGGCCGCAGAGGGACTGGGCCTCCTCCATGTAGTGGGTGGTCAGCAAAATCGTCAATCCCTGTTCATTCAGCTTCCGCAGCAAATTCCACATCTGCCGTCTGGACAGCGCGTCCATCCCCGCCGTGGGCTCGTCCAGCAGCAGAATTTCCGGCTCCGTCAGCAGGGCCCGACAGACCATCAGCTTCCGCTTCATGCCCCCGGACAGCTTCCGCACGCTCCGCTTTCGGAAGTCAATGAGGCCGCAGAACTTAAGCAGCTCCTCCGTGCGGGCCCGGATCTGCTTTCTCGGCATAAAATAAAGCCGCCCCTGGTACTCCATAATCTCGTCCATGGTCATATCCTGACGCATAGAATACTCCTGGGTGATCACACTGAGCTTCCGCTTCAGCTCCGGCGTCTTGCGGCTCAGCCGCCTGCCGTCAATCAGAATCTCCCCCTCCGTGGGAAGAAGAAGGGTAGACAACAGGCTGATGGTGGTAGTCTTTCCCGCCCCGTTTGGCCCAAGGAGTCCAAAAAACTCTCCCGTCTCAATGGTGAGATTCAGGGAATCCACCGCCGTAAACTCATCAAATTTCTTCGTCAGATTTCTCAGTTCTATCATTTCATTCTCCAAACACGCTCCGGGGCGTCCCTACTCCCAATGACCGGGCCGGTTTTCCCGCGGCTTCAGCCCCCGCCATTTTTACACATTGCTACCACTATAATACTTTTCCCTTGGAAACACAACCATTCTCCGCCGATTTTCAAATTATTCCCCGGGCCTTCGTCCTGCGGTACTCCACCGGAGTGCAGCCCATCACCCCCTTGA
The DNA here is from genome assembly GCA_964528295.1 of uncultured Lachnospiraceae bacterium. Taxonomy (GTDB): domain Bacteria; phylum Bacillota; class Clostridia; order Lachnospirales; family Lachnospiraceae; genus Choladousia. The sequence goes on along the minus strand of CAZGRM010000008.1, from coordinate 2,677 downwards.
ACAGTCTGGAATAATACCCCGGCGTGGCGAAGCCCACCTGCTGGGCGATCTGGGTGATATTCAGAGAGGTCCCCCGCAAAAGAGCAAGGCTCTGCTCCAGCCGGTAACGGATCAGGTAATCAAACATGGTCTCCTGCATGTACCGCCGGAACATCCGGCAGCACTCGCTCCTGCACAGATGCACCTGGTCCGCCAGCTCATCCAGGGTAATATTTTCCGTGTAATGGGCCTGGATGTATCCGATGATCCTGCGGATCCGCTCCGTGTCCTTTCCCTGCCCCGCCGCCGCTGCCTGGGGCTCCACATTCTCATAGATCAGCCGCCAGATCTCCAGCAGACAGATCTGGGTCTGAAGCTCCACAGAATCCGGCCTTGTCTCCTCCAGCTCGCGGATGCGCTCCAACCGGTCAAGCGCCTCCTCCATCCAGGGCTCTCCCCTCCGGAAACACAGGGAGGAGAGGGTCCGGTCCTTCAGAATCGGCTCCACGTATTTGCTCTGTAAAATGCTGGTGCCGTAGCCGTAGATCAGCCGGGGATGGAAGGTGACAGAGAGATAGTGGCAGTCCTCCGACTCCAGATGATGGCCCGTATGCAGCATATTGGTATTGCAGAACAGTCCCTCCCCCGCCTCCAGGCGGTACAGCCGCTCATTCACCTGGTAGGCGATATTTCCCTCCAGTACCAGCGTCAGCTCGATCTCCGGATGCCAGTGCCAGGGAAAGCTCCCCGTGTCGAACCAGGACAGGCGCTCATGGCTGATCCTCAGGGGAAATTCATAGCTTCCATGGCTCTTGATCTCTTTTTGCTCCTTATCGATCTGTAATTGCATAGAATCTCAATATCCTTTCATAATTGGCAAATATGATTATAGATTTTTCATTCTAATCTCATTATATTTACATTATACAATAAAGTCAAATTCCCCGCGGGCCCGCGGGAAAAAATAACAGCAAAGGAGATATGATTATGGCAGTGACAGTGGCAGAACTGAAAGAAACCTTTTCCAAGTTGTACGGAGAGGAGGGCGCGCCCCGGGCTTACTTCGCTCCGGGACGAGTGAATCTGATCGGAGAGCACACAGACTACAACGGAGGACACGTTTTCCCCTGTGCCCTCACCATCGGCACCTACGGCCTCATCCGCAGGAGAGAGGACCGGAAGATCCGCTTCTATTCCGTAAATTTCAGCCGTCTCGGCATCCTGGAGACCTCCCTGGATGACCTGGTTCCCTCCGACCAGGCCGGCTGGACCAACTATCCCAAGGGAGTGATGTGGACCTTCGAAAAGCGGGGCTACCAGATCCCCTCCGGCATGGACATCCTGATCTACGGGGACATTCCGGCAGGCTCCGGCCTCTCCTCCTCCGCTTCCCTGGAGGTGCTGACCGGCCTGATGCTGCGGGACACCTTCGGCTTTGACATTTCCATGCAGGAGCTGGCCCTGATCGGACAGTATTCGGAGAACAATTTCAACGGAATGAACTGCGGCATCATGGACCAGTTCGCGTCGGCCATGGGAAAGAAGGACTGCGCCATCTTCCTGGATACCGCCAGCCTGAACTATGAGTACGCTCCGGTGAAGCTGCCGGACGCCAAGATCGTCATCACCAACAGCAAGGTGAAGCACAGCCTGGTGGGCTCCGCCTACAATGACCGGAGAAATGAGTGCGAGACCGCTCTGAAGGAGCTGCAGGCTGTGACGGACATCCAGTCCCTTGGCGATCTGACGGAGGAGGCCTTTGAGGCGAAGAAGGACGCCATCTCCAGCCCCGTTTGCCAGCTGCGGGCAAAGCATGCCGTCTATGAGAATCAGCGCACCATCAAGGCGGTGCGGGCCCTGAAGGAGAACAAGATCGAGGAGTTCGGAAAGCTGATGAACGCCTCCCACGTTTCCCTGCGGGATGACTACGCGGTGTCCTGTGAGGAGATCGACGTGCTGGTGGATCTGGCCTGGCAGATTCCCGGCGTCATCGGCTCCCGCATCACCGGAGGCGGCTTCGGCGGCTGCACGGTGAGCATCGTAAAAAATGACGCCGTGGACAGCTTCATCAAGACCCTGGGCGAGGGCTACAAGGAGAAGACCGGAAATACGGCGGAATTCTACGTGGTGGATATCGGCGAAGGCGCCCATGCCCTGGACTAATCTCCTGCGATAAGATCAAAACCTAGAGCGTGTTTGAAAATTGCTTGTGCCTGGATGGCTGATCCAATTTGTGGGATATCCGAGTCCGATTGAGGAGGCGTAGTGGGGCTACGCTGACGAAATCGGGCTCGGATAGGCCGCAAAGTGGGGCTGCCAGACAGGTGCAATGAATTTTCAAACACGCTCTAAGCCATGCGCGTCCCGGAGGCGAAGGCCGCAAAATCCCGGAGGCGGCCGAGACATTCTCTATAAAATCCGCCCCGTACCAAACGCAAAAAACAGCCGCGGGACATGGCCCAAAGCGTGTTTGAACATTCATGGAGCCTGCCATCCAGGCACAAGCAATTTCCAAACACGCTCCAGGGCCATATCTCCCGCGGCTGTTTTTGCGTTATTTTTTTATCAGCCTTTCCAGCACCACGGCCACCCCGTCCTCCTTGTTGCTCAGCGTCACGTAATCCGCGATTTTTTTCACCTCCGCCGCCGCGTTGTCCGTGGCCACCGCCAGACCTGCCGCCTCCAGCAGGGGGCTGTC
>CAZGRM010000007.1:0-38027 GCA_964528295.1 uncultured Lachnospiraceae bacterium | reverse complement strand
GGAGAGCTGCGCCTCAGACAGAATTCCGGAGGAAATCTGAAGGATAAAGGCCATCACCACGTAGGACGCCACATAGGGCAGGATATCGGTCAGCACGATCCGGGCCATGCTGTGCCCGGACAGCTTGGACAGGTTCACGTGATCCCGGTTTCTCAGGGAGATCACCTGGGAACGGACGGAACGGCAGGTCCAGGTCCAGGAGGTGACGCCAATTACCGTGGAGATCGTGGCCACGCCCCGGGCGTTCTGTCCCACGGAGTAGGTAATCAGGATCAGCAGGACGAAGGAGGGAATCACCGTAAACAGGTTGGTGATAAAGATGATAATATCATCAAACACACCTCCGATATATCCGGAAAGCAGCCCCAGAATCAGGCCGATCAGCGTGGCCACCGTGCCGGCGATGAGACCGATCCGCAGAGAGGTCTTCGTCGCGGCCACCAGCTCTGTCAGCACATCCCGGCCGAAGGTATCGGTACCGAGAAGCAGTGTCTTCTTGTTGGTGATATCATCGATGTTGACGTAATCGCTGGAGCCGATCGTTGACGAGGCCTCCAGATCGCCGTCCTCATTTTCCTGAGCTATGATCAGGTCCTCGTCGCTGGCCAGCTTTACGATCTCATTGTTCAGACGGACGTAGGCCTTTTTCTTTGAGGCCAGCAGTCCCTTCTGATCCACGGTGGAGTCGTAGTTCTCCAGCCACAGCACCACCAGCTCATTGTCATCCGCCGCGTCGATGTCCTCCTGGGAAACGCCGCCGTAGTTTACCAGCCATTCCCGCATGGATTCCTTGTTGCTGTCGGAAATATGCGCGCCCACGTTGCTGGACTTCGCCTCAATGTTTAACGTATAGGTCTTTGACTCCACCGTATCCCTGACGGAAATATAGGTACCCGGCTTGAAAAAGTTTCCCTGTCCGATCATTTCCATGGGATCCAGATTCACCACCCAGGGGTAAATCAGCGTAAACAGCAGCATGCCAAAAAACAGAACAAATCCAATCACGAACTTGGGAGAGTGGAAAATATTTCTCAGTGTATTCTTCATAACGATCCTCCTCCCTTAATCCTGCTGCGCCGCTTTGATACGCGGGTCAATCACGCCGTAAATGATCTCCACAAACAGATTGGCCAGCAGCACCATCAATGTGATGATCAATGTACAGGCGGACAGCAGCGGATAGTCATTGCCCTTGATGGCGTTCATCATGGCGGTTCCAAGTCCCGGATAGCTGAAAATGATCTCAGACACCAGCGCGCCGCCCATCATGGTACCAAGGGACATGGCCAGACCGGTGATCTGGGGAAGCATAGCGTTGCGGAACACGTAGCCCACGATCTTCCGGTCCCGGATCCCTAAGAAACGGCTGTATTTCACGTAGTCCGCGTTCAGCTCATAGATAGACATAGAACGCATACCGATGGCCTGACCTCCGATGGTGGTCAGCACGATGGACCAGAAGGGCAGCTGGTAGTGGGCCAGCACCGACTTCACAAAGGTCCAGCTCATATTCGGGATCAGATCAAAGCCGTAGGCGCCGCTGGTGGGAGCCCATCCCAGGGTGACCGCAAAGATGGTCAGCATGATTACCGCCATACCGAAGGCCGGAATATTGCTGATAAACAGGAAAACCGGCAGCACCACCTTATCAAACACACCCTTCATATAGGCCGCCACCGCTCCCAGGACATTCCCCAGGATCCATCCAACCAAAATAGCCGGAAGCTGCAGGGCCAGTGTCCAGCCCACGGAGGACACCAGGATGTCCGATACGGTTCTGGGATACTGGCTGAAGGATACGCCGAAGTCTCCTCTCACGGCGCCAGCCAGCCATTTTCCGAACTGAACGACCATGGGATCGTTCACACCGAATTTTTCAATATACTCTTCATACACCTTCTTGATGGCCTGGGCGTCCGTCATACCGCTGGCCGCCTGTCCCGCGATGGCGGAGACCGGATCACCGGGCATCAGCCTTGGAAGTATAAAGTTCAGAATCACAGCAAAGATCAGCGTAATAAAATACCACATCAATTTCTGCGTATAATATTTCTTATATCCTTTCAAATGGATTCACCTCATTCCCCGACAATCAGAGGCAGCGCTCCTCTATAAAAAAGGCAGCCGGAGAAGCACAACCTCCTCCGGCTACCAGATTCACTCATTTGCCTCTGAATTATTCTAATTTTTAGTTTGCAAGCACTTTATCAGCCTTCAACCAGCTCCAGGTTGTAGAGAGCGGCGATGCCGTAGCCATCTGTACAATCTGTCGGAGGAATGTTGGAGCCGTCATCCTGCATCGGGTATCCGGTCCAAACGGTCTCATTTACCGTGTAGAACATATCCGGTCTGTACATCAGTCCGAAGGAAGGAACATCCGTCAGATAGATCTCGTTCAGTCTGGTGTAAGCGTCCTTTATCGCCGCCTCGTCTGTCTCGACAGCCAGCTGGTCAAGGAGCTCGTCCGCCTCACTGTTTCTGTACTTTCCGTAGTTGCCCTGGTAGTTGATCTCATTGTCCGCATACGGTCCATACAGGAACTGCCTACAACGATAGTAGGGGTTAGTGATGGAGGCTCCGGTCACGGAGTTCATCATGATCTCAAAGTTGCCGGTGGTGTAATCTGTAGTATAAACGGAAGCCTCCGGGAAGTAGGTCTCGATCTCGATGCCGATCTCCTTCGCGGACGCGGCTACGATCTCCAGAGAAGCGTTCCAGTCGGTCCAGCCGCTGGGGCACTCTGCCTTGAAGGAAAGCTTCACGCCGTCCGCCTCGCGGATGCCGTCGCCGTCGGTGTCAACGATGCCCGCCTCATCCAGCAGAGCGTTCGCGCCGTCGATGTCTTTGCCTGTCCACTGCAGATCAGCCAGAGCGTCATGGTCAAACAGAGCCTGCTCTGTGTCGCTGGGGTTCATCATAGAACGGGGAACGTCATTGAAGCTGGGTGACTGGTTAGACATAGCGGAAGCAAGAACCTGATCATAGTCCGTCGCCATGGCGATGGCCTTACGTACCTCTACTCTGTCAAGTCCGGGAACCTCTACGTTGAACCAGCAGGTCGGGATGGTGCTGGCCAGGTTGTAGGGCTCTTCATCAATGTATGTAGTGATGGGAAGCTCTTCCTCCTCCCACATCTTCTGAACGTCGGTGTTGAACTGCTGGGAAATATCCACTTCGCCGCTCTTCAGAGCCAGAAGTCCGGCCGCGTTGTCCTTGTAAATCACATGTCCGATGTACTTCGGCACCGGAAGAGATCCCCACATGGACTCCGCCTGTCCCCAATAATTGTCGTCCCGGATGAACACAATCTTCTGGTCGTCGTCATAGTAGGGCATGTAGGGGCCGGACGCTACCAGATCGTCCATGGGATCCAGCTTCATATCCGCCAGAGACTCACATCTGGCTTCCACGGTCTCCAGATAAGCCTTCTGCATAATATACATCTTCTGCAGCATCTGCAGGATCATCAGCTGATTCACTGCCTTGCCATCCTCGCCCACCACGGACTTGATGGATACGGTCAGATCGTCCACGGCCTCCACAGACTCGATATAGGCGGTCATCTCCAGTCCGTAGGAGGACTCGCACTTCACATTGTAATCAAAGGTAGCCGCCACGTCGGCCGCGGTCACTGCCGTACCGTCGCTCCACTTTGCGTCCGCGTTCAATTTCACGGTCATCGCGGACATGTTCTCGTCATCCCAGGACCACTCGCTGCCCAGCAGAGGATAGAGCTCATTGTCCAGCAGATTGTACATAAACAGGGTCTCATAGATCAGTGTACGTGTGGAGTCCTTCTGCTGGATCGCCATCGCGTTGTTGGAATTGGCGGACATGGGGTTCCAGTCGTTGATCGCGCCCCACTGCTGGCCCGCAAAGTACAGGGTCTCGTTTCTCGGTGTGCTGCCGTCCGCCTCGGACGCGAACGCTCCCACACCCATGCTGGTGGCCAGCATACTGGCAGCCGCCAGAGCCGCAACCATCTTCATTGTTCTACGCTTCATACTAATTAACCTCCTAAGCTAGTATTTGAAAAACGTTATCGTAAATTTCAAACGTCTTTCCTTAGTAATTTCTATTATAGTCTATTTTCACAAAAAAGCAAGAAAAAAAAAAAAAGTTTGTGCATTTTTATTTTTGTAAAAAATGTCTAATTGGCATATTGTATCTTTTTTTATCTTTTTTTGTTCCCTTAACAGTTATAACGCCAAATAAATACAATTTTCTTTCGAGTTGTACGGGACGACATACGAAAACCATTTCGTGTTCTAAAAAAAGAAAGCCGCAGGGGAATTTTCCCGCTTTTTACGCGGATTTTCCCCTGCGGCGGCCGGGCCTTTTTCTTATTCCCAGACCCGCTGCGAAAGACTTTCGATGAAGCCGCTGAGCTCCAGCGCCATGTTCATGGCCTCCGGCGCCCGTACATGGCCCGGAGTTCCCCTGCCGTTTTCCTGATAGAGAAAGTGGGTGATCTTCGGATCATTCAGCTCCGCGCACACTCTTCCGATGCTTCTGTCCCAGCCGGGATAGTGGTGGAGGATGGTGGTGCAGAGCACGATCCAGGCCTCGGGATAGATCCTCCGAAGAGACAGGATCCATTCCTTATAGCGGCGCCTCCACTCCTTGGCCTTCTCCCCCCGGCAGTCCTCCCGCATGATGTCCGAAGGCCAGGAGTCATTCTGACCGATGGCCGCCACCACCACATGGGGGGTAAAGCGCCGGAAATTCCAGGCCTCCATGCGGGGCTCCTCCCCGGACGCCTCGTATTCATCCTTTGGATAAAAATACACTTTATCGTAGCAGCTCTCCATGCCCGCCAGGCCGTTTTTATTCTCGTAGTACCCGGTGCCGTCCATCAGCGCGATTCCACCCTGGGCCACCAGATGGACCTGGGCGTGGAGACGGCGGGCGGCGGCCCATGCGTAGGAGAAGTAGGCGTTATTGTACTCTCCGCTGTGGGGCGGGTCCGGCTGCCCCGCGTAGGCCACGGCCTCCGACACCTCCCCCGCCGTCACGGAATCCCCGTAAAACTCAATCTTTTTCCGGGGAAGCCTTCTGCCCTTCTCCACCTTCGCCCCATGCTCCAGCAGAAAGCCCAGAAAGGTATATTCGTGGCACTGATCCATCCGCTTAAAGAAAGTGACGGAGTGAATCTGGTCCTTCGCCAGCCCCTCCGCCAGCGTCAGCTCCACCGGTTCCCCGTCCCGCTCGATTCTCACCTTGCTCTGCCGGTCGTCCGCCAGCACTCCCACCCAGGATTCATTCCACCGTCTCCGGTTCACCACCACGGCCTTGATCCAGGCGGAGCCGCTGAACTCGATCCGCACAAAGCTTCCCGGCATCACAAACACCGGCTCCTCCCTCCTGGTATCGTCGATCCGCCCGCAGTACACCAGCTCATCATGGATGGGCTCCACCAGACGGACCTGTTCTGAGTCGTAATCCTTCTCTCTCATCGTATCCCGATAACCTCCTTTCGGACCATTGCGGCCTTTGCCGCCATCTCATCCCCCGCGGTCAACATTTGTCTTTCACCTTACCATCCCCGGCCTGATCTGTCAAATAAATCTTTCAGACGAAAAAAAGGCCGGCGCAAAGAGCGTCAGCCTTTTCTCTGGTCTATGTTAGAAATCACAGCGGCAGATTTCCCGGGCGGAAGGGGCGTTCCAGAAATCGGACCAGCTCCTGGCCAGCCGATCCAGCGTCCTTCGGATTTTTCCGAGACGGTACTCTGTCCTGATATAGAAAACCGGGTTTCTCAGTTCCGCCGCTCCGGTGTCCTCCGCCATGATCTGGGGCAGAGCGGCTTTGTTCGCGTAAAGGTGATAATTCATCAGATACATCTTTTTTTCTCCTCTCCATGACGTTCCCTCTTGGGGAAGTGATTTTCTTTGTTTCTTGATGGTTGTATCATAATGGATTTCCGCCGGTTTTTCCAGTAGCTTTTTTGTCCTGTTTTAGGACGATATTGACTTATTTATCCCGATTTTTTTCTTATTTTCCGCACTATTTTGCTTTTTCTGTATATTTTGACCTGATTTCGGTCAATCTTGATCCCGCCGGGGCTTTATGGTACACTTGAGGAAACTACTCGATTCGCGTATTTCAAGGAGGGATGCTTATGCCTATCGACCCCCGCAGGGTGACTTCCGCCATCACCCATGAAATGGTGGAGGAGACGGATCTTCTCCCGGTATTTTTCAGCAGCCCGGGGCGGGGCGTCCGCCCCGGCGGCTGCCAATATTCCCGGGACGGACTGACCATTCCCGTTCACTGGCACGAATATATGGAATTTATCTGGATGAGGGAGGGCCATATGACCGCGGTGGTCCATGCGGATACCTACGAATTAGGGCCGGGGGACCTGCTGGTGATCAACTGCCAGGAGCTGCACATGACCAGGGTGGACACCTACATGCCCCGCTCCCCCTACGTTTTGATCCAGATGTCCGCCAAACGGCTGCGGGAGTATTTCCCGGAGCTGGAGCTTCTGCACTTTACCACCTTTCTCTCCGCCCGGGAGGTGGAGGCCTCGCCGGGGCTGCGGGACGCCCTTCAGAATATGCAGGAGGTCTTTGAGGCGGGGGAGGAGGGCTACCAGCTTCTCTTTACGGCCTGGCTGTACCGGTTTCTGTATGAGCTGTACCGGAGCCATTCCTCCTGGTCCGTGTCCAGGACCGACGCCACCGCCGGGCGGGATCTGGGACGGATCACGGAGATCGTGGAGTGGACCCGGGAGAATTTCAGAAAGCCGCTGACGCTGGATGACGCGGCAGGACACCTGGGACTGTCCCGGGAGTATTTCTGCCGGATGTTCAAAAAATATACGGGGCAGACTTACCTGGAATACCTCTGCGCCACCCGCACCATGAATCTGTACGAGGAGCTTCAGACCAGCGACCAAAATTTGCCCATCCTGATGGAGCAAAATGGACTGAAAAACTACAAAACCTTTATCCGAACCTTCAAGGAGCTTTACGGAACCACCCCGCAGAAGGCGAGAAAAAGGGTGGGCTAGAGCGTGTCTGAAAAGGCTCCGGCGGTTTTATACAGCCGCCGGAGCCTTTTTTTACAGTTTTATTTTTATTTGATCCGCGCCAGCGGGAAGGGTATGGCGGAGAATCTGGTCTCCCTCATAGATGGTCAAAGCGATTTCCGTCCCGGAGGGCCTGTCCAGACGGACGATGATCTCTTCCCCCTGACGAAGGGCGGTAATCTCATTCACAAATTCCCCCTCCGGGGATGGAATCCGGCAGACCGCCTTTTGGCCCTCCCGGGGCTGATACAGCCTGAGGGTCAGATTCTTCTCATAATCGTAATCCGGCCGTCCCTCCTCCGTCCCCAGGGCAAGCAGGGTGTTCTCCCGCACATAGAGGGGCAGCGAAAAGTAATCGTACCGGTCCTCCTGCCAGGAGCCTCCCCCCCGGACCTCGCCGCTTTGCAGATGGGTCCAGAGGCCTCCGGGCAGATAATACTGGCTGACGCCGTCCTCCCGGAAAATGGGAGCCACCAGCAGGGCATTTCCCAGCATGTACTGCGTATCCAGGTAGGCGCAGGCCGGATCCCGGGTGTACTCAAATACCATGGGACGCGTCACCGGGATCCCCTCCCGGTGGGCCTCGATGGCCTTTGCGTAGAGGTAGGGCATCAGCCGGCATTTCAGCCTCGCGAAGTGGGCCACCACCTGGCAGGCCTCCTGGTCGAAGAGCCAGGGCACCCGGTAGCTGGCGGAGCCGTGGAGACGGCTGTGGGTGGAGAGGAGGCCGAAGGCCGCCCAGCGCTTATAGAGATCCGGGGTGGCGGTGCTCTCAAAGCCGGAGATATCGTGGCTCCAGAAGGAAAAGCCGCTCATGGCGAAGGACAGGCCGCCCCGCAGCGTCTCCGCCATGGAGGGGTAGTTGGCAAAACAGTCGCCTCCCCAGTGGACCGGGAACTGCTGTCCCCCCACCGTGGCGCTTCTGGCGAATACTACCGCCTCCCTCTCCCCTCTGACCTCCCTCAGCAGGCCGAACACGGCCCGATTGTAGAGGAAGGTGTAGTAATTGTGCATGGCCCGGGGATCGCTGCCGTCGTAATACGCCACATCCACCGGAATCCGCTCTCCAAAGTCCGTCTTGAAGCAGTCCACGCCTAAGTCCAGCAGGGTCCGAAGCTTCCCGGTATACCACTGAACCGCCCGGGGATTTGTGAAGTCCACCAGGGCCATCCCGGCCTGCCAGTGATCGGTCTGCCACACGCCTCTTCCGTCCCCGCGCCTCAAAAAATACCCCTTCTCCATGCCCTCCCGGAAAAACGCCGTTCCCTGGGCAATGTAGGGATTGATCCAGACACAGATTTTCAGGCCCTTTTGGTGGTAGCGCTCCAGCATCCCCCGGATATCCGAAAAGCAGTCCCGGTCCCACTCAAAGTCGCACCACTGGAAGGCCTTCATCCAGAAGCAGTCAAAGTGGAACACCGACAGGGGGATGCCCCGGTCCAGCATTCCGTCGATGAAGGAGCTGGCGGTGGCCTCGTCGTAATCGGTGGTAAAGGAGGTGGAGAGCCACAGGCCGAAGGACCAGGCCGGAGGCAGGGCCGGGCGGCCGGTGAGGGCCGTGTAGGATCTCATGATCTCCTCCGGACTCGGGCCGTAGAACAGATAGTAGGACAGGGACTCTCCCGGCACGGAAAAGCCCACATACTCCACCTTCTCGCTGGCCACCTCGAAGGACACCCGGTCGGTGCTGTCCACCAGGACGCCGTATCCCCGGTTCGTCATATAGAAGGGGATGCTCTTGTAGGCAATCTGGGAGGCGGTGCCCCCGTCCTCATTCCAGGTATCCACCGACTGGCCGTTTTTCACGAAGGCGGTGAACCGCTCGCCCAGGCCATAGACGCACTCCCCCACCCCCAGGGACAGCTCCGTCACCATGTAGGGCTGGTACCGCTCCGTCAGATAATGCTCCTCCCCCAGCATGGTGGAGGGCCGGCGGTCCCAGCGGATGTAGCCCAGATTGCGGAAATTGCAGGAGGTGAGCACCCTGCCCTCCGCCTCAAAGGAGTAGGCGAACTCCTTCCGGTTCACCCGCACCCTCATAAGCCCGGTGTCCATCACCGCCTCCGTCTCCGTGACAGTCACCTGGACCTCGCCGGCCGTCTCCCGCTTTTCAAACCGGGGCAGATGGTTGTCGTACCCCTCATGGTGCCACGCCCGCACCGAGATGGTTCCCCGGCCGCAGGCCCGAAATTCCAGGGTGATGGCGGGCATATTCAGTGTGTCTCCTCTGTGGGCGATCCTCCCCACCGGAGCCAGGATCCGCATTCCTCCCGGAATCCGCTCCACCCGGTAGGCCTCCGCCGCGAACAGTCCGTTGGCCCGCTCACTGCGAAGCCAGTAGCCTTCTGTAAATTTCATCGGTCCTTTCCCCCTTCTTACGTGAATACTCTGATCCCTTTTTTATCACATCAGCCGGGAGAAGTCTCGGCTTTTTTCGACTTTTTCCTGTCCTTTTTTGTCTTATTTCCGCTCATTTCTCCGGTACCGGGCCGGTGTGGTCTGGTACTCCTTTTTGAAGGTCACAATGAAGGACTTCACATTCGGAAAGCCGGAGTCCAGAGCGATCTCAGTGACAGAGCGCTCGCCCGCCTCCAGGAGGCTGACCGCATGGCAGAGGCGGATCCGCTGGAGGTAGGAGTGAAAGGTCTGACCGGTGGAATTCCGGAAAAAGCGGGAGAAATAGGCCGGCGTCATTTTCATCACCTCCCCCATCTCCTGGATGGAAATACCGTTCTGGTAATTCTCCTCCATGTAGGAGATGGCCCGCTTGATCCGCTTCGTGTTTTTCCACGGCTTATCCCCGCCGGAAGCTCCCTCCTTTTTCGGGTGCCGGCATTCCTTCAGCAGCACCGCGCAGATCTGCCGCAGCAAAATGGACAGCTCCAGCTCATAGTACTCCTCTTTTTCCCGCTGGAGCCGGGCGCACTCCCCGATCAGGGCCGCCAGCGCCTGCTCCTGGCTGCTGTTTTTCTCTATGATAAAATAAAAGGAGTCCAGCTGCGGGCAGTATTCCCGCAGCAGCTCGTCGGAGAGAAGCATGGTCACGGACCGCAGCGGATCCCGGGAGCTGCCCTCCGTCTCGTGGAGCTCCCCGCTGTTCACAAAAAAAATCTGACCCCTCTCCGCCCGCTGCTCCTGTCCTCCCACCCGGCCCCGGATACTGCCCTCCAGTACCAGATCAAACTCCAGATTGCGGTGCCAGTGCAGGGGATAGCGCAGCTTGTCCCGGCCATGGCCGCTGTCATATATTCTGGCCGGTATCCCAGCTTCTGTCTTTACCTTCTCGTGATAATACTCCATCTTATCCCTGCTTTCTCCTATTCATTATTTGGAACAGTATATCGGATTCTGTCTCAAATTACAAGGAAACCGAGGGCGGCGCGGAGGAATAGAAGGTACTTTCTTTTTTATTTCCCGGTCTCATTCCGGTATTTGTCCACGATGGCCCCCATCTCTTTTTCCCGGCGCTCCATGTCCGCCACCAGCTTAAACTGGGTCCTGGCCCGGTCCAGGTTGTGGGAGGGCCGGTGGATCTTGAAATAGTGGTCCCCCTCCAGGTAGTCGGTGAGGAAACGGATCCCGCACTCCAGGGTCATCATTTTCGCCCCGGTCACCAGCATATTCAGCTCCCCGTCCGTCAGCGCTCCGGCGCAGCCCTGGATGAAGCCTTTGGTATAAACCTCAAAAAGATGAAGGTCCAGGGACACCTTGGAAAGGTCCGTCTCATCCTCCTCCCCGGTGCTGGCCCCAAACCGGATGGAATCTCCGAAATCATTGACGGACAGGCCCGGCATCACGGTGTCCAGATCGATGACGCAGATGCCCCGCCCCGTCTCATTGTCGATCAGAATGTTGTTCAGCTTTGTGTCATTGTGGGTCACCCTCAGGGGCAGCCTGCCGGACCGCTGCTGATCCATCAGCACATGGACGAAGCTCTCCCGCTCCAGCACAAACCGGATCTCCTCCTCCACGGAGCTGGCCCGCCCGCAGGCGTCCGCCGCCACCGCCGCCTGAAATTTTTTAAACCGGTCCTCCGTGTCGTGGAACCTTTCAATGGTCTCATGAAGAGTCTCCGCCGGATAGTCCGCGAGAAGGCGCTGAAAATTGCCGAAGGTCACCGCGCTCTCGTAGAAATCCCGTTCATTCTGCACCAGGTCGTAGCTGGAGGTATTCTCCACAAAGAGAAAGGCCCTCCAGTAATTCTCCCGATCCTCCTCGAAGCAGAAGCCCCCCGCCTTCGTATGTACCAGATTCAGGGTCTCCCGGGTCACATCCCCGCCCCTCTCCCGGATCTTTTTCTTCAGCCAGCTGGTCACACCCTCTATATTTTCCATCAGCTCCCTGGGCTTTAAAAAGATGGAGGTATTCATCCGCTGGAGAATGTACCTCCTCGTCCCCTCCTCCGTCTGAAAGGTCAGGCGGAAGGTATCATTGATGTGGCCGCTGCCGTAGGGAATCGCCTCCCGCAGCCGCCCGGGAAAATCAAACTGTTCTATCACCTGCTCTAAGCTTTTGTCCTTCACCTATGCTTCCTCCCACAATTTCTCCGGATACAGTCCCTGCTCCTTCAGTCCGCGGATCGCCGCCACCACGCGGGGCTTATCCTCCCTGTAGGTCACGCCGTACCACTTGTCGGCGGATTTCAGCACCTTCACCGTGGCCCGGTCCTCCCGCAGCAGCTCATCCACCACAAAGGGCAGGAAGTATTCACATTTCAGCGGATTCTCCGGCAGGTTTTTCTCCAGGAAGGAGGCGAAGCGCCGCTCCAGCTCGCCCAAAAAGCTCTCGGAAAAGCCCCACATATTCATGGACACCGTGCTGCCCCGGGGAATCTCGGTCCAGCTCGCCCCGCCGTCCTCGGTGTAGGCGGTGATATCCCCTCTCCGCTCGATGCGGGTCCGCTCATTGATATCCCGCAGATATCCCTCCTCGTCGGTGACGCAGACGCCCCGGGCCACATGGCCGTTTTCCGTCAGGGTATTTTCCAGCTGGTAGCCTACCATCATGTAGCGGTATTTTTCGTCGTCCTGGTGGGTGGACAGAAAGTCGTAGGCCATCTGAAAGGCCCTGCTGCCGTAATAATCATCCGCGTTGATCACCGCGAAGGGCCCCTCCACGGTACCGGCGCAGCTCAGCACTGCGTGACCGGTCCCCCAGGGCTTCACCCGGCCCTCCGGCACCTGAAAGCCCTCGGGGAGATTGCCGAGCTCCTGGAACACGTAGGATACCTCCATCCGCTCAGAGATCCGGTTTCCGATGGTCTCCCGGAACGCGGCCTCATTCTCCTTTTTGATGATAAAGACCACCTTCTCAAAGCCCGCCCGGGCCGCGTCATAGATGGAAAAGTCCATGATGATGTGTCCGTACTCATCCACAGGGTCGATCTGCTTCAATCCGCCGTAGCGGCTGCCCATCCCGGCCGCCATCACTACTAATACTGGTTTCTTCATATTCTTACACTCTCCTTTTCTATCATCGTTCCAAGCTTCCGCCCGGCTCCTGCCGGCAAAAGCGCCCCGCTCACCGCTTCAGGGCCTTCAGCAGCTCCTTGTCCTCCGGCGATACCCGGTAGGATTCCCGGCACTTCTGGATGGCCTTATTGCGGATCCAGTCGTCCATGGGGGAGTTTTGAAGGATTTCCAGGGTTTTCTCCCGGAATTTGACAAAGCACACAGACAAGGCCCAGGCCTGGGCCATCCTGATATAATACTCCTCCTGCCCGTAGGAGCCGGAAAAAATGGGCAGAAGACGGTCGATGTACTCCTCCTCCACAAAGTGGTCCATCAGACTCACGATGGCAAAGCGCACCGCAAAGGGCTGGGGCGCGCTCAGCCATCTGACGGCGTAATCATACCAGTACTCCCGGTCCTTTTTCATGAATTTCAGCGTGGCGGCGCAGATATCGCAGTCCGCCCAGGAAAGACAGCCGGGAACCCAGCGGTCCAGGCGCCGGGTCCGCTCCTCCCGGTCCATCCTGGCCAGACCGATCAGAATTCCCCAGACCGTGTGCTCCTCGTGAAACTCCCCGGTCTCCTGACCGCCCCTCCAGTCCCGCTCCATTTCATCCAGATACTCCCGCCAGTCCTCCTTCGCCGCCTCTTTCGCTATGCGGCGGAGCTCCGGCACCCGGACGCCCAGGGTGGGGACGGTGGGGCAGTTGGCGATCCGGTCATTAAATTCTTTATAGGAGGTATCCCTGCACTCCCACAGCTTCTTAAGTACCTCTTTCCGATCCATCCTTTTCTCCCTCTATCAATTTTTCTCCTTCTGTCAATTTTTTCTCTGTCTGTCAATTTTCTCTGTCCGTCAATTCTCCGTCTCCTCATATACCACATTGTGGTACAGCGGGCCAAGAAGCTCCCGGTAGAGCCGCTCACATTCCCCGAAGGTGAGGCCAGGCCGGGCGGCCAAAAGCTCCATGGGCACGCCGAACAAAGTCACATGGATCCCGGTCTCCAGCATCCCGTTTTTCAGATAGAAGTTCTTCCGGCGGACTCTCTCCCCGGCGTTTGCCGCCCCCTCATCCGGCCGCTCTATCTCCAGAAAAAACTGTTTTCCGCTGTAAAGCTCCTTCAGCAAAAACAGGGCCTCGCTGCCGCTGCCCCTTCCCTGGCAGCTTTTTGAGATGGCGAAGTAATCCAGCAAAACCAAGTCTCCCTCCGAGGCCGTGATGGCCAGCCCGATCCGCTTTTTTCCCTCCGTGATCACCAGGATCTCCATGGTCCCCATGGCGGCCTTCCGCTGGATCACGGAAAAGGGCTTCCGCTCCTCCTTTGGGAAGGATTCCATATATAAATCCAGAATAAATTTCATGTCCAGGCTTCCCGCCGTGCTTAAATTCATCCCTATCCTTCTTTCCATTTTTTTCAGTCTGTTCCATTATACTTCGAAACAGCGCCCTTCGCAAGGCTATAATTCGGCCTTGCCCTCCCAATCCGGTCTATGGTAAAGTGAAAGAAAACAAAGGAAAGGATGAATGATATGGAAATAGAACGAAAATATCTGGTGGACCAGCTTCCCGCTCATCTGGAGAGGTACCCCTTTCACCTGATCGAACAGGCTTATCTGTGTACCTCCCCGGTGGTCCGGGTCCGCCGTCAGGATGAGGAATATTTTCTGACCTACAAGGGAAAGGGCCTGATGGCCCGGGAGGAGTACAATCTGCCGCTGACCCCGGAAAGCTACGCCCATCTCCTGGCAAAGGCGGACGGAAATGTCATCACAAAAAAGCGCTGCCTGATCCCCTTAGGGGAAGGAGCGCTCACCGCGGAGCTGGATCTTTTTCAGGGAATGTTTGAGGGGCTGCGGATCGTGGAGGTGGAATTTCCCAGTGAGGACGCCGCCAACTGCTTTACCCCGCCTCAGTGGTTCGGCCAGGAGGTCACCTTCTCCACCCGCTATCACAATTCCACCCTGAGCCAGCTGAAAGCCTGGCCGCCGGAAAAGTAAAGGAGCCCCCCTGCGGGGGCTCTGTCTTTTACGCTCTAGGAGATCCCGGTAGACCGCTGCTCCAGAGCCGCGTAAATCCGCTCCAGCATGGTCTCCGCGTCATCCTGATTTTCCGGTACCGCGATCCCTTCCTTTTCCAGCTTTTTTTCATATCTGTCGGCCTGCCATTTCACAAACCGCAGCGCCTTCCGGGCCGCTCCCTTCTTTACGGCACTTGGGCTATTCTGATTTTTTATACCAAACTCTAACAAATCCATCGTCATATCCTTTCTAAATTGACAGACGCCACAACGAATGAGTGCAACATATTGGGGCTTTTCTGGTGTTTTTGTATTCATTTTGTTTCATTCGAAGATATTCCCAGAAGAAATTGCTATAATATCATAACTGGGAGGTTTTGTAAATGGGACATTCGATTTTTACCGAAAAAATACGCGCGCTTCGCAAAAAGGCTGGCTACACCCAAGAGGAGGTCAGTGTCAAACTGAATATCCAGCGTCAGACCTACTGCAATTACGAAAACGAGTCCCGGAATCCGCCGATTGAGATCATCGTAGCCCTGGCCGACCTCTACCATGTTTCCGTGGATTTTCTTGTGCGCGATAATGTTCCTGCCGACCTGATTCCCATGGACGCCTACCAGGCGGAATTTAACAGCAGCTTCTCCACACTGGACGACAGCAAGAAGAAAAATGTCCTTCAATTTATCCAGTTCCAGCATTACCTCGTGGACTGATGATTTTTTGCTTGTATTTGTGGTCCTTTTTATTATACTCGGATTCTCTCTTATCTGCAATATCCTGTTTTGCATCTCACGCGCTACATTTTGTTTCATTTTTCCTGACAGCACAATGAAAAGCGGCATGACCGCGAATGGCCATACCGCAATTTGTCAAAA
Organism: uncultured Lachnospiraceae bacterium; assembly: GCA_964528295.1. Taxonomy (GTDB): domain Bacteria; phylum Bacillota; class Clostridia; order Lachnospirales; family Lachnospiraceae; genus Choladousia. Next base: position 22,644 of record CAZGRM010000007.1, on the reverse strand, counting down.
AGAAGACCCGAAACCTTTTTATGATATCTTTCCTACGATGTAGTTGTACAGCTTTTTGTAGACAGCCGCCGTGTAGTGGAGACCGTCCCGGGTCGTATAGCCCTCGGATTTCAGGTACTTGTAGGTGTTGATGTACCTGGATTTGAGGGTGGCGTCGGCGTATATTTTCTTGTTGAAGGTCTCGATCTGGGAATTCTTCACGGAATATCCGTACTTTGCCTCCTTCGCCTCGTCCACCGGATTGATGGAGAGCACATAGAATTTCGTCTTCGGGAACTCCTTGATCAGCTTCTTGTAGTAGGTGATGTACTTCTTCACATTCCCAAGGTCGTTGACTCCCAGGGCCAGCACCACCTTCACATCGGGGTTGGACTTCAGATAGTAGCGCAGAGTCACGCCAGCCGTGCTGTTCAGCCAAGTGTAGCCCTGACCGTTCTCTGCGATATATTTCGTGTCCGAGGGAGCGATGGCCTTCTGCATCCCCACCATCCGGGAGTCTCCCACGAAAATATAGTCCCCGTAGAACACCTTCACGGTCTTCTTTCCCGTGGAGCTCAGGTAGTAGCCATCCTGGACGCAGCTGGTCTTCCTTGCGCCGTTCTCATCCACATAGTAGCTGCCGACCCACTGGCTGACGGCCATCACGCCGCTCTTCCCGAAGTAATAATATTTATTTTTCAGCTTCACCCAGCCGTTCTCGATCCGAACGCCGGTCTTGTCGAAATAGTAGGTCTTGCCGCTGATCTTCTTCGTGGTACTTTTCACCCGGACGCCGGAGGCGTTCACGTAGTAGGTCTTCTTGCTGGTGGTCACAAACTGGCTCTTGGCCAGCTTTCCGCTCTTCAAAAAGAAATACTGCTTCCCGCTGATAGTCAGCCAGGTATATTTCGCGCACACGCCGGAGGCCTGGAAATAGTAGCGGTCCTCCCCCTGGGTGAGCCATTTTTTCACATAAAGCTTGCCGTTGGAGCCCGCGTAGTAGGAGTTTCCCCCGTAGGTAATCCAGCCGGTGACGCGGTAGCCGTTTTTGTCAAACCGGTAAACGCTGCCTCCGATGGTCAGCCACGTATTTTTCGCGTACTTCCCATTTTTCTGGAGATAGCGCACTCCCTTGCTCGTGGTCTTCCAGCTTCCCCCTGACACCTTCGCGGCGGAAGTCACCACATTTTTCGCGGCCGCCTTGGCCTGCACTCCTCCCATGGAGAAGATCATGCAGAGCATCACGACAGCCAAAAACACCTTCTTCATTCTCATCTTGAAAAAAAGCCCCCTTCTTCCGCTTTCCCAGCGGCGCCATTTTTTTAACTATACCGCATTTCAATTATATTGTCAATTTTTTGTAACATTTTTGAAACTTTTACCGGACATGTCCCGCAGCCTTCTTCCTGCCAGATGAAGGATATCCCTCAGCCCATAGAGCAGGGAGGAGAGACCCACCGCCCCCAGAAATACGGTCCCCGCCACCAGCGGGTAAAATTTCCATCTCTCATGGACGTCCCCCACCAGCGGGATCAGCCACACCTGGTACACGATCTTATCAAAAATCCAGGAAACCAGGTATGTCCCAAGGGAAACCCGGGAGATGTAGACCAGCGCCGCCTGAATCCACCCCGGCCAGCGCTCCGGCCTCAGGTGCAGCAGCAGGGTAAAAATCAGCACCGCCGTGATCATATTTTCCCCGCCCCAGGTGCTATTGCTGCCCCAGACAAACTTTCCGCCGTCGCTGCGGTAAAAATTGTAGAGTCCCAGCAGGGCCACCGTCAGAAGGAGCAGCAGCACATTGTCCCTCTTTCGGATCTCCCAGCCATATTCCCTCAGATACCTGCCGGTAAAATAGTAAGTAATGGGATACATGGCGGTAAAAAAGGAGGGCACCAGCTTATTATAGTCCGCAGAGCTGCCGGGAGACAGCCACCACTCCAGGGAGGTCAAATTAAAATTGTTCACCAGCTTCGGCAGCAGCGTCAAGGCCGCCATGGTCAGCACCAGGCTTTTTCTCTGCCCCCTCCCATCCAGGCCCTCCCAGATGAGATTCAGAAAAGGAATCAGGGCGAATAAGCCGATGTACATTTCGATGTACCAGGAATAATTGGCTCCCTTAAAGGCCAGAATGGACAGCACCGCCGACCACAGCGTCACCGTCTCTCCCTGGACCAGCTTTTTAAACAGCAGGCAGGCCGCGCTGGCCAGCACATAGATTTCCAGGGTTTTCACAAGCCCCTTATAGTAGCTCCCTGACAGCCGCTTATGGCCCATCAAAAAACCGGTGAGCAGCAAAAACAGGGGCACGCAGGCCATAAACAGGGAACGGAACATACACATAAAAAGCATATCCGCCCCCTGGACCGGCGTACTGTAAAAGCCGCTGTTCAGCAGAAAATGCACCGAAATCACACTGAACACCGCCGCACAGCGGATCAGATCCGCGTTCAGATTTCTCTCCCTCATGCTTTTCCTCCTCCGCTCTTTTCCCGGAGCATGGCAAGCAGCGTCCCCGGTCCGGGCAGCTTTCCCTTATAAAGGGCCATGGTCCGGTAAAGCTTCCCGGCGGCCAAGATCACCAGCAGGGAGGAAAGCAGCACCACCGCCAGGGACCCAAGCCCCTGAAGGAAGCTGGTGTTTCCCGCCAGCATCCGGCCCGGCGTCACCAAAACGGCGGTGAAGGGCACCCAGTCCATCCAGGGCTTTGTCCCCCTCAGCGTCACGAAAAAGCTGACGAGCAGAATCAGAACGTACACAAAGCTGGTGGAGGACAGGTCCTCCGGCTTCCCCGCCAGCGCCCCGCTGATGGCCCCCAGCGCGCAGTACAGCAGAAAACCGGCCAGAATCATCAGACAGCCCACCGCGCAGCCCGACAGGGAAAAAAGCCCGCCGAACACCTGAAGCCCCTCAAAAACCCGGATCAGCGCCAGCTCTGTCCCCGGGTTGATCCGCAGCACCGCAAAGGTCCCCGCCCAAAGGCCGCCGGCCAGGGCCAGGACCCAGATCAGGGCCTGGAGAAAGGCCGCCAGCACCGTCCCCAGCACTGTTCCCAGCAGCAGCTCCCCCGGCTTCGCGGACAGCAGCATGGTGTCCATCAGCTTTGAGGTCTTCTCCAGCAGCACGCAGTTGGCCACGCTCTGCCCGTAAAAGAGGATCAGGAAATACAGCACCATAATATTCAGATAAGGAAGCAGCATGCCCAGTATCTCCCTGAGCTCCGCGTCGGAATCCGCATTGGAATCTGTCTCCTCCCCGCCCCCAATCTCCGCGGACACCTCCACCGGCACATTGAGCCCGGTAAGCTGTGTCAGCCCCAGCCCGGACTTCTGAATCACCAGATACTGGAGGCACTGGTTCAGATAGCTCTCCAGAGCCTCCTCATCTCTGACGGAGAGGGCAGAGCCCTCGGGCCGGATCACCGTGGCCGTCAGCCCCTCCTCCCCATCGTCCAGCACCACCAGCAGGGCGTCCCCCTCCTGCTTGGCCCGCTGATACGTCTCCTCAAAGGACTGGTCCGACAGAAGTACCTCCGCCTGCCCCATGGCCGCTGACTTTACTCTCTGAAAGGGCTCTGTATCGGTGAGAGGCGTCCCGGTCTGATCCACCACGTAGACGGACGCGGCCCCGCAGACCGGATCCTCCCGCCCGGAAAGGAGCTCCGCCAGCACCATAATCGCCAAAGGCGCCAGAAAGCAGAGAAGCCCGCCAAGGATGGTCCCCGTCCGGTATCCCTTCCGCCCCGTATGGCGGGAAAAGGTGAAGGAAAATATAGTTCCAAAACGTGATTTTCTTTTTTTCATCTGCCCTTTCCTCCTGCCATGGAAAATAATTGTCTCAGTCTCACCCGGCTGCCCCGGTATATCAGCAGGCTGTCATAGACCCGGGCCGCAAACCAGAGCAGCACCCCGGTCACCAGCGCCTCCAGCGCCCAGGACAGGGCCAGCACCGGAAGGCCCACCGATCCCATCATATAAAGCGCCGGACCGGTAAAGACAGACAGCACCGGACAGATGGCCAGAGCCGCGGCCCAGCCGCCCTCCAGTCCCGCTCCGGCCATGGAGATCACATAGCAGCCCACGATCACCAGCACCACCTTCATATTTACCCCCTCCACGTCATCCATGGAGGAGCAGCAGGCCCCCGACAGCCCGGAAAGCACGGAGAACAGCAGGCAGGCCAGCACCACCGACACCAGCACCGCCGCCGCTGACAGCCCGGAAAGCCGCGTCAGATCCGGCCGCAGCCCCGCGTTCTCCAGAAGCTTTGCCACCGGCTCCAGATCCAGCAGCCGCCCGCTCACCGCCCAGGACAGACCGGCTCCGGCCGCGGCTGCGCATAGCAGGATCAGGATATAGCTCAGCGCCGCCAGAATTTTCCCCGCCAGCAGCGCCAGCGGGCGGACACTGAGCATCAGCGTCTCCACCAGCTTTGAGGCCTTCTCCTCAATGACACTTCGGACGATATAGGAGACGGAAAAGACGCTGACCATCATTACCAGAATGGCGCAGAGGTACTGGACGGAAAACCGGGTCTCCCATCCGGCCTGCTCCTCCCCCAGGTATTCCTCCCGGCTGGACCGCTCCACCCGGTACCCCTTCATCAGCGTCTCCATCTGCTCCGGCTCGATCCCCAGAGCCTCGTATCTGGCCTTCCAAAAAGCCTCCTCCGCCTCCCCGGCCAGCTGGTCCAGCGTCTCCTCCCCCCGGCATGGTATCCGGCGAAGCCAGCACCCGGATGGCATAGCCCGACCGGGAATCTCCGGAAACCGACACGCAGGCGTCCAGCCCGCCCAGGCTGTCCGGAATCCCCTCCGGCAAATTTCCCTTTTCCTCCTCAAAAATCGTATCGCCGCTCTCCAGCCCCAGCCGGTAATCCGTCTCATTATAGACCGTCACCCGGAGGGGACGGCTCTCTTCCTCCTGACGCCCCCTTATTCCCGTCACAAGGGCCGCAGCCGGGACGGCGCAGACCGCCAGGGCCACCAGCAGAATCAAAAAGACCAGATTCGCCTTATTTTTCATCATTTGCCGGAGGGAGAAGCGGTAGACTCTGGCTGTCCCCGTAAGCGCTCCTTTTTTCTGTTTCATCTTCATTCCTCCCCCACATGGGACACGAAAATCTCATGGAGAGACGGTTCCCTCAGCTCAAACACGATCACGGTCACATGATTCTGAATCAGATGAAACAGCAGCTCATTGGCCTGCTCCTCACCGGTGACCCGGAGCTGGTACTCCCGCTCCTTCTCAGACAGCAGAGTAATCCCCATCTCCTGAATAATGGGGCGAATCTCCTGCTCCGTCTTCAGATGAAGGTTCACCCGGCCATAGCTTTTCTTGATCTCATTTAAATTTCCCTGCAGCACGGCCCTGGACCGGTGAAGGATGGTGAGATCAGTGCAGAATTCCTCCACCGTAGCCATCTGATGGCTGGACATAATCAGATATTTCCCCTTGGCCAGCTCCTCCCGGATCACGCCCTTGAATAAATCCGCATTCACCGGATCCAGGCCGGACAGGGGCTCATCCAGAATCAGAAGCTCCGGGTCCGGCAGCAGCGCCGCCATAAACTGGATCTTCTGCTGGTTTCCCTTGGACAGCTGATCCGCCAGCTTCGGCTTCGCCCTTTTGGAGGATTTTTTCCCGGCTCCAAAAAGCTTTTTTCCGGTCCCCCGGGCCGTCTCCTCCTCCAAAGCCGCCTCGCCGGGGTACAGGTACTCCTCCACCTCCAGACGCTGGGCCCAGTACCGGATCCTCCGCCTCGCCTCCTGGGCCGGTATCCCCCGCAGCGCCGCGAAGTAGAGGAGCTGGTCCATCAATGGATATTTCGGATACAGTCCCCGCTCCTCCGCCAGATAGCCCACATCGCAGACGGATACGTCCAGAGGCTGGTCCTTCCAAAGCACTCTGCCGCCGTCCCGGGCCAGCATATTCAGCATCATGCGGATGGTGGTGGTCTTCCCGGCGCCGTTGGTCCCCAGCAGCGCGTAGACTCCGGGCTCCTTCATCTCAAAGCTCAGATGATCCACCGCCATCTTTTCCCCATATTTTTTCGTCAAATCTAAAACCCGCAGTCCCACAGCTTCCTCCTTTATCCCCAAACCGCCCCCTGCTATGTCCGGCGGCTCTGCTTTTTTGGCCATTATATCATTTTCTCCTTCGCCAAAACCATAATTATTCCTTAATATTCCCCACAAATTTTGCCTTGGGATACAGCCTCTCCATCCGCCCGTCGGGGAATCGCCGATCCAGCAGCTCCTCCACCTGGTTTGAGGGCTTCGCGCCCTGCCGGCGGGCGGAATAGCGGCCAAGGGCCATGGCGGAGATCAGGATATTGAAGGCCATCAGGACAATCAAAAGCCAGGTGAGGGCAGGGCCCACCCGCCTGGGAATTTTCTCCACCCACCGGGACAAGACAGGATAAATCACCTTCAGCCAAATCACCGCGGCGATTCCCCAGGAAAAGCAGAATATCAAGTTGATCCGCCCGCCCACGTTCAGGGGCAGCCCGCTGTAATCCCAGAACACGGTGCCAAACGCCAGCTCCGTAAACACGCTGCAAAGGTACTCGTAGACGCCTCCGGCCACCGTGCCGTAAAAGAAAATGTACCAAAGCCCCTTATCCCTGTATTGATAGAGAAAGGCCGTCAGCATGACGCAGCCCAGCCCCCAGACAATGCTGAAGGGGCCGTACACCACACTGCTGCGGCTCATCCACCAGCCCAGGGCAAACCGGCAGAACACCGTCTCCACCAGGTCTCCCAAAAAGGCTCCCAGGAAAAACAGGCAGGCCAGCTTGTAAAAGCAGCAGCCCCGGGCAAAGCCTCCCTCCTCCCGCTCCTTCCGGGCGGTCTCCGCCGCCAGAAGCCGCCGGGTCTCGATGTTGGGGTAGGATTTTTCCAGGCGCCGCCGGATGCTTCTGGTGATGGCGTTGCCAAAGGAGGCGGACACCATCTGCATATTTTCGGTGACGCCGGCCAGCCGCTTCACATGGCGTCTCCACTTCCACACCGCCGCGAGGGACCCGGTCAGGTCGACGCCGGCCAGCGCCAGCAGGCACAGCAGGTTGATCCGCCCCGCGCCCCGGGGCATCAGCCCCAGCACCTTCAAAATCAGCGGATTTCCCACATAGATCACCAGCAGCGCCGCCCCGCCAAAGGAAATCAGCAGGGGAGCCGTGATAAAGCCGCCGAAGCCGAACCGGTGCTCGCTGAAATCCCACCATCTCCGGTGAAAGATCCGCTCCAGCACCACCCCGGTCTCCACGGTGAGAAAGGCCGCCATGGAGGCCCCGGCCACGAAAAGAAAGCCGGGGGTACTTTTCAGCCCCGCCAGAAAGACGCTGTAGCTCACCGCCCCCACGCCGTACACGGGGCACAGGGGCAGACTCAGCACGCCGGTGTTTACAAATGTTTTTCGCTTTACCGCGGACACCGCCACTCCGGCACACCAGCCCAGGAAGGAATAGAGGATGAAAAACCACAGCAGCTCATAGTATGTATAAACCATAATTTCCCCTGTCACACAAAATCTTGTAAGAATTTCCTTACACAAAATGATACAGCACGAAGGGTACTGTATCATTTCTTTTTTGTGAAGTCAATTATCCTAAGGAAATCTTAAAGAATGAAATATTTGCTGACGATCCGGCAGTAGGCTCTGGAGGTGATTTTATAGACCAGGGCGTAAAACAGGGCAAAGGTCAGGTAGCAGCCCAGGGTGATAAAAATCAAGAGCCTGGTGTCCGTCAGCCCGAAGAGCAGGAGCAGCCTGTCAAGGAAGGGGAAGGCGAAGGCCAGGTGGAGGCCCGCCAGCAGCAGAGGAAAGAGAAAGACCGTGAGCATCTGGGAATTGACGCTTCCCCGGATGTCCCGCTTCGTCATCCCCACCTTCCGCGTCACCTCAAACCGGGACTGGTCCTCGTAGCCCTCCGTGATCTGCTTGTAGTAGATGATCAGCACCGCCGCCAGGAGAAAGACACTTCCCAGCAGGATCCCCAGGACAAACAGTCCGCCGTATCTGCCATAAAAGTGAGCCCGCTCATCGGCCGCGCAGGAGACGGCCAAGCCATTGACCGGATCCGCCCGGCCCTCGCTCAGCGCCGCTTTCACCTGCCCGGCCAGCTCCTCCTGCTCCCGGTCCCCGCAGGCCACATCAAAGCCGTAGTAATCTCTGACGCGGGAAATCAGCTCCGGACCTAAGGACTGCTCCAGCTCCAGAAGGGCCTCCTCATCCGGCACCACCAGATAGACCGCCGGAAACACCATCTGCTCCACCAGCCCGTTTTTCACAAATTCCGGCACCACCCGCTTCACCTGCCGGGTCTTTAAGCCCTCCAGAGTAATGGTCTCATATGGGTAAGCGCCGCCCTTCCCGCAGGCCAGCAGGACCTGATCCCTCTCCAGGGTCTCCTCCTCCCCCGAAAGCCGGTTGTAGTCTGAGAGGGGCACCGCGAGGATCAGCCTCAGATTCTTATATCCCGCCGCCTTGTCCCGCTCCACCGACTCCTCGTTGACCAGCACCTGGTCTTCCCGGAAATACCCCATGGCGGCAAGATACCGGTAGCTCAAAGGGTTCTCCGCCCTCCAGCCGCGCTCCTCTACCTCGCGGTCCACCGCGTCCCGGATTTCCTCCGTCCTCCGGGGACCGGCGCCGTCCAGATGGATCTCAATATTTCTGGGGTACAGATTTCTCAGAGAGGCCTCCTTCCCCAGGTAGAGACACATGCTGGAGGACACCATCACCAGCACGATGGTGGAGAGGATACAGATCGAAGCCAATCCGGCCCCGTTTCGCTTCATCCGGTAGGACATGGAGGAGAGGGAGACAAAGTGGTTCGCCCGGTAATAATAGCTTTTCTTTTTTTGCAGCAGGTGACAGAGAGTCACGGAGCCGGAGATGAACAGCAGGTAGGTAGCCAGGATCACCAGCAGCACCGCCGTAAAAAACCAGGTAACGGAGGAGGTGGGATTTTGGACGAACAGGGCCAGATAGTAAGCCGTCCCCAGAAGTCCCAGCCCCAATACCGCGAGAAACCAGTTGGCCCTGGGCGGCTTCTCCCCCGCGGAGGCGCTGTTCAGCAGCTCAATGGGGTTGGATTTTCCCACCTGTCGAAGGGTCCGAAGCAGAATCACCAGAAAGATAAAGGCAAAGAGCAGCATCGTATGCCCCAGCGCGCTCCCGTCCACTCCGAAGGCGTAGCTGGTCTCCGCCTCCAGCACCCAGGCAATGCCCAGCTCCGCCAGCTTTGAAAAAAGGACGCCCAGGAAGGCTCCGGCGGCCAGGGAGATGGCCGCCGTGATCAGGCTCTCCCAGACCATGAGCTTCGCCAGATTGCCCTTTCCCATCCCCAGGACATTGTAGAGGCCGAACTCCCGCTTCCTTCCCCGGATCAGGAAGGTATTGGTGTAGTTGAGAAAAATCAGGGCAAAGATCCCAAACACGCCCTTTCCCAGACTCAGCATGGCCTGGAGGGTATCGCCTCCCTCCATCCGGGCCACGCTCTCATTTTTCATCAGAAAATAGAGAATGTAGTGTATCATCACCATCCCGGCGCAGGTCAGGAGGTAGGGGATGTAGGTTCTGTCGTTTTTTCGGATACCGGTGAGGGCCAGCTTGGCGTAGAAAAATTTTTTCATGCCGGATCACCGCCCTTTCCTCCCTCCTCCGGGCGGGACGCCAGCATGGCCAAGGTGTCGGAGATCTTCTGGTAGAGCTGCTGGTGGGTGCTCCTGCCCCGGTAGATCTGGTGGAACACCTCCCCGTCCTTGATGAAGAGCACCCGGCCCGCATGGCTGGCGGCCTTGACAGAGTGGGTCACCATCAGGATGGTCTGCCCGCCGGAATTGATGGCAGCGAACAGGCGCAAAAGCTCGTCGGTGGACCGGGAGTCCAGGGCCCCGGTGGGCTCGTCCGCTAGGATCAGCCGGGGATGGGTGATCAGCGCCCGGGCCACCGCGGCCCGCTGCTTCTGGCCGCCGGAAATTTCATAGGGATATTTTGCCAGAATCCCGGTGATGCCCAGCTGCTCCGCGATGGGGGCCAGCCGCTCCTCCATCTCCTGGTAGGGGCGGCCTGCCAGCACCAGGGGCAGGAATACGTTGTCCCGGACGGAGAAGGTGTCCAGCAGATTGAATTCCTGGAACACAAAGCCCAGATTGTCCCGGCGAAATTCCGCCCGCTGGGCCTCCCGTATCTCGGACAGATTTCTGCCGTCCAGCCAAACACTGCCCCCGGTGGGCTTATCCAGGGCCGCCAGAATATTCAGCAGTGTGGTCTTTCCGGAGCCGCTTTCTCCCATGATGGCCACGTACTCCCCCTCCTCCACCTGGAAGGACACGTTTTTCAAAGCCTGGACCTGACTGCCGCCAAAGCGGGTAGTGTAGATTTTTTTCAGGTTGGTGACGTTTAAGATTGACATGAAAACTCCTCCTTGCGGTACGGCGGCTTTTTTTAGATTAAGAAAGCGCCGGCAAACAGTCCGCGCTTCGCTGTTTTTCTGTTTGCTGACGCTATTTTATCAGAGGCGGCCGGTGAGATGCCATCGCTTTGGCTTACAGGTAGCTTACACTTTTGAAAGGTTGGCGGTCACTCCGCCTCCAGCTCCTCCCGCCAGAGCTCCAGATACACCCGGGTGCCTTCCCCCGGCGCGGAATCGATCCGAATGCGGTGGCCCAGATTGCCGCAGATCCGGCGGCAGAGGTAGAGGCCGATGCCGCTGGCCTTCTTGTCGGTCCGGCCATTGTACCCGGTGTAGCCCTTTTCGAAGACCCGGGGCAGATCCTCCGGCGCGATGCCGATGCCGGTGTCCCGGACGCAGAGGGTTTTCGGGGGCTCCAGGGTGATGGTGACGGAGCCGGAGGCTGTGTATTTCAGGGCGTTGGAGAGGATCTGCTCGATGACGAAGAGCAGCCATTTTTCATCGGTAATCACCGAGACCCCCACCGGCTTATAATTCAGGCTGATTTTTTTCCGAATAAAAAAGGAAGCCTGCCTGCGGATGGCCTGGCGGAGAATGGAGTCCAGGTCATATTCCCGGATCACGTAGTCGGTGCTGCCCGCGTCTAGCCTGAGGTAGCACAGCACCATCTCCACATACTGCTCAATCCGCCGCAGCTCCGTCGACAGCGCTTGGCGGGTGGGCTCTTCCAGTAATGCGGGACAGACTGCCTCGGTCGGCGGCTCTTGATCTTCGTCCGCTTCTGATCGTGCGGGGCAGGCATCTTCGGTCAGCGGCTCTCGGCGCGCGTCCGCTTCCGATAACGCGGGGCAGACTGCCTTCGGCGGCGGTTCTTGACGCGCGTCCGCTGCCCTTATTGCTGGTCCCTCATGTTCTTCTGACAGTGCGGGCGCAGGGCCCCGCCGCTGCTGCGGCTCCCGGCGCGCTCCGGCCTCACAGGGCAGCGTTTCGCCCTGGAGGATCAGGCTCATGGCCGCAATGGGGGATTTGATCTGGTGGGCCCAGATGGTGTAATATTCCACCAGATCCTTGTACTGGTTTTCCAATGTATCCTGAAGCCGGGACTTCTCCCGGTACAGGATCCGCAGAAGCTCCTGGTACTCCGCCTCCAAATCACTCTCCGGCTCCGGCAGATTGTCCGGGGTGATAAGAATCTCCCGCCTCAGGCCCTCCAGCCGCCGCCGCTTTTTTCCGCATTTCCGGTAATCCAGGGCCAGCAGCGCCGCATGGGCGGCGGCGCAGATTGCCAGAGCGTATCCCACCGCCTCCACCGGGAGATGATACAGGGCAAACACCAGGGCAAAAACGGCGCTATCCGCCAGCAGCAGCACAAATCCCCTCCAATGATTTTTTATATACATATCGCTCCGGGCATCCTCACAGGATCAGATACCCCATTCCTTTCTTCGTCGTGATAAAATCAGTGAGCCCTGCCCCCTCCAGCTTTTTCCGCAGCCGGGTCACATTCACCGTCAGGGTGTTTTCGTCCACAAAGCTGTCCGTCTCCCACAGACGGCGCATCAGCTCCTCCCGGCTCACCACCCGGCCCTTTTTCTCCAGCAGGGTCTGAAGGATCCGATACTCATTTTTCGTCAGCTCCAGCCGCTCTCCCCGGAAGGTCAGGCTGGCGTCCGCCGTGTTCAGGAGGGCGCCCCGGTGCTCCAGAACGGGCTCCTGCCGGGAAAAGTCGTAGGTCCTGCGCAGGATCGCCTGCACCTTGGCGATCAGCACATTCAGATCAAAGGGCTTGGCGATGAAATCGTCCCCTCCCATATTCATGGCCATGACGATATTCATATTGTCGGAGGCGGAGGAGAGGAAGACGATGGGGACGCTGGATGTCTTTCGGATCTCCTCGCACCAGTGGTAGCCGTTATAAAAGGGAAGCAGCAGATCCAGCAGGATCAGGTGAGGAGAAAAGGCCTCCGCCTCCCGGGCAATGTCCCGGAAATTCTCCGTGCGCCGGGTCTCAAAGCCCCAGGCGGTCAGCTGCCGCTCCATGGCCACGGCGATGGCCTGGTCATCCTCCACGATCATGATTCGATACACTCTACTTTCCCCCTCTCAGCCAGACTGCTCTCTCGCAAAATGCCCTGCCCCCTGGGTAGGGCGCCGGGAGCTTTTAGTATTCTTTCTTTATCTCGTCCGCCCGGATCTGATACAGCGCCAGAAAGCGCTCCAGATCTCCCTGCCCCCGGATCAGCATGACCTCCTCAAACTTGCCCGTGTGAATATTTTTGAAGCCCGCCGTCTGCTCTCCCGTGCAGATAGAAGCCCGGATCACCGGACGGCAGTTCTCCCGGTCATAGGACCTGGTCTCCTGTTTCTTTTTCCCAAACATTGCTCCGCCTCCCTCCCATATCGCGGAACCGCCGCTTTTCCCGCAGCGGTTCATTCTCTCACTTTTTCACGCTTTTTTTGCGTATTGCCGCCTTTTATCCCACGGCCTCCGCTTTTCCGTCCAGCAGCTCCAGCAGCTCCTCCCGGCTCATGCTGCCCAGCTGGCCCAGCTCGCCGCTCATCACCTGCTCCGCCAGGTCCCGTTTTGTCTCCTGGAGTCTCTGGATTTTTTCCTCGATGGAATTCTTCGCGATGAGCTTGTACACTGTCACCTTCCTGGTCTGGCCGATGCGGTGAGCCCGGTCCGTGGCCTGATTCTGAACAGCCAGGTTCCACCAGGGATCGTAGTGAATCACCACATCCGCCCCGGTCAGGTTCAGTCCCACGCCCCCCGCTTTCAGCGAAATCAAGAAGACTGGCACCGCCCCCTCGTTAAACTGCTTCACCAATTGCAGCCGCCTCTCCTTAGGGGTAGCCCCCGTGATAGTATACCACTCCAGGCCCGCCTTCGTCAGCTCGCCCTCCAGAATCTCCAGCATAGAGGTAAATTGGGAAAACAGCAGGATCCGGTGGCCGCCCTCCACGCCGCTTTGCACCAGCTGAAGGGCCGCCTCCACCTTGGCCGCCTCTCCCCCGTAATTTTCAAAGCACAGGCCGGGATCGCAGCAAATCTGCCGCAGCCTCGTCAACTCCGCCAGCAGCTTCATTTTATTTTTGCGGAACTCCGAGTCGTCCTGGCCCTCCAGAATCTCCCTCATATGGAGCACCTGGCCGTCGTACAGCCGCTGCTGCTCCCTGCCAAACCGCACGTACCGGATCTCCTCCAGCTTCTCCGGCAGATCCTTCAATACTTCCTCCTTCAAGCGCCGCAAAATGAAGGGACCCACCATCCGCTGAAGCCTCCTCATCGCCGTCTCATCCTGATTTTTCACCACCGGAATCTCGATCTCCCGCTTGAACACATCGTAACCGTACAAAAAACCGGGCATCAGATAATCAAAAATGCTCCACAGCTCGCTGAGCCGGTTTTCAATGGGCGTTCCTGTCAGAGCGTACCGCTGCCGCCCTTTCACCACCTTCACAGCCTTGGCGGCGGCGGTGGTGTGATTCTTGATGTACTGGGCCTCGTCAATCACCTGGTACTGAAATTCCTTATCCTCATAGCAGGGGATGTCCCGTTTCAGCAAATCATAGGAGGTCACCAGCACGTCGTACTCCTGCCAGGCCTCGATCTTCGCCTGGCGCTCCTCCTGGGAGCCAGTGACCAGGGAGACAGACAGCTCCGGCGCGAATTTCGCAAACTCCTCGCCCCAGTTGAACACCAGGGAGGCAGGAGAAATCACCAGGGAGGTGCCCTTTTTCCCCTCCTGCTTCGCCGCCAGCAGCACGGCGATCACCTGAAGCGTCTTTCCCAGTCCCATATCATCGGCCAAAATCCCCCCAAAGCCCCAGCTCTCCAGGGTCCGCAGCCATTTATAGCCGTTTTTCTGGTAATTGCGCATGATTTTTGTCAGACTGGCCGGCTCCTCAAAGTCGGCGTCCTTCACCGTCTTAAAGCCCTTCACCATCCGGCGGAAATGACTGTCTCTCTGGCTGTAGACGCTTTCGTTCTCCTCCAGCATTTTATCCAGATACAGCGTGCGGTACATGGGCAGATGCATTTTTCCCTTGATAAAATCCTTGGGCTTCAGATGCATGGAGTCCACCAGCTCCGCCAGCATTTCCAGGGAGGAATCCTCCAGATTTACAAAGGAGCCGTCCTTCAGACGGTAATATTTTTTCTTCACCCGGAAGCTCTGGAGCAGGTCCAGAAGCTCCGACTGGGGAATATCCTCTGTGGAGATAGCCAGATCCAGCATCCCGGAAGACACGGACACTCCCACCGACACCTTCACCTGATTTACCACATGATAGCCCAGGAACCGCCTGGTGCAGTGGACCTCTCCTATCTCCATCAGCTTCTCCACCCCTTGGGCCATCACCTCATAGATCCGGGCTTCGTCGCCTCCGCAGCACAGCTCCTCCTTCTCCTCGTCAATTTCCGGGAACCACTGCATGGCCAGATACAGCGCCTCCTCCTCTCTGACCTCATCCCGGAAGGGCTCCTGGATCATATGCCCCACCCGGAGCACATCCAGCATGGCGACCTCTCTCTCCCCGTATCTGGCATAGGCCCGGCAGGTCAGATCTCCTTCCTCCCCGTCCAGATAAAAGATAAATTGAGCCTCCGGCGGCAGATATTCCCGGAATTTTTCCGGCTCCGTCTCCGTGATCGCCACCAGATCGGACAGCTGGGGAAGAATCCCGTAATAAAATTCCGCCATATGGTTCCGCCCCACGCGAAAAGAAAACTGATCGCCGGAGGACAGGTTCGCCAGGGGCTCGATTCGCTCCACAAAGGCCTTTTCTGTCCGAAAAAGCTTTTCCCCCGCTATATAATAGGAAGCGTCTGTTCCCCGGTAAAGCTCCGGCAGACTGCCCGTCACCTGGATTCCGTGAAATTCCTTCTCTCCCTTGTTCTGAACCGCGGAAATCCGCATGGTGACCTGGGGATTTCCGGTTCCCCGGTACAGCATTCCTTTTCTCTTTTCTCCGCCGTCCTTGTCCTCAAAATCCACTCCGCTCCCCATCCGGTCATAAAATTCATCCAGCCTCCAGCCAAAAAGCTGCAAAGAGCTGCCCACTCCGCCGGCCCGGCCATAATAGCCTCTGGAATCCATGAGTCTCTGCTCGAAGACCAGCTCCTCCTGAACGATCTGATTGATAAAGCGGATCCAGCTTCTGCTCTCCTCTGTAAAGTTGGCGATGTTGTGATTCAGCTGGGTGGAGCTGCCGTAGACCGCCGTGGCTCCCTCCTTCACGCACTGGCAGAATTCTCCCAGCTTCTTTACTACAAATAATTTTCCTGATCCCACCCGGAAGGACACGGAAAGGCAGCCGTCCTTTCGGGTGACCCTGGGCGCCAGGCGCAGACTCTCCTCTTTGGCCCCGGCCTCCGCCACGATGGAGTGGGCCCGCTTTTTCTGGAAAGCCCCCATCAGCAGCATGGCCTTCTGATCTGTGGAGTCCCCCAGATTATGCTCTCTCAGATAGCCGGTGAGTGCGGTCAGCATTCCGGCCTTATAGGGGCAATTTGTCTTGTTTGAGTACCAGGAGGCGTAGTAGTCCTTCCGGCATTTGGGGCATTCGCAGGTAAAGTGGCGCACCTCATCCCGGGAAAAAATGGCTCTCAGGAAGTATTCCTTTTTCCCGTCCTTTGCTCTGGCGTCCGCCTGTCCCAGAATCTCCCCGCTGCCCCGGTCAAAGCCGGACACTATATTTTTTAGTTCGATCTGGCCCAGCTTTCTGAGCCGCTCTCCCTCCTGCCGGACCTTCGGTGGGATCTCCACGGAGGCCCGGATTTTCACATCGTCAAAATACCGGTACTGCTCCAGCTTCGCAATGCTCTCGCCGTTCTCCTCTCTCTCCCCGGCCTCCTCCCAGGCGCTGCCAAGCAGCGTATATTCTCTTTCATCCGCTTTTCTCTCCATACCAGTCCTCTCCGCTTTCTCCTGATCCGCCGCTTCCTGCTGTCCTGTCATTCCCCGCTCCTCCGCCTCCCGGCGCCGCGTCTCCTCTTGCTGTCTCATTGTCTCCTGCTCCTGACGGCGCTTCTCCTCCTGCTGTCTCATCGTCTCCTGCCCCTGACGGCGCTTCTCCTCCTGCTGTCTCATCGTCTCCTGCCCCTGACGGTGCTTCTCCTCCTGCTGTCTCATCGTCTCCTGCTCCTGACGGCGCTTCTCCTCCTGTTGCCTTATCATCTCCTGCTCCTGGCGGCGTTTTTCCTCCCGCACTTTTTTCTCCTCTGCCTTCTTCTTTCGAATGGCCTCCCGCCGTTCCTCCTCCGCCTGCCGCTGTTCCGCCTCCTGACGACGCTTCTCTTCCGCCCGCATTCTCCTCATTTCCTCCTGCCGGGCCTTCTCCGCCTTCCTCAGCTCCCGCGCCTGACGCCTCGCCTCCCGCTCAGCCTGATCTTCCGCCTGGTCTTCCGAGTTCTCCTTCACCGACTCTGCCCCGCGGTTCTCCGACTGCTCTGCCTTGCGGTCTTCTGGCTTCTCCCCCGTCGGCTCGACTATCTGACCTTCCGGCTTCTTCCTCGGCCGCCCTGGCCCGCGTCTTTTCGGCGGCTCCTCCGCCCGGGCCTCCCGCATCTCTGCCGCCTGGCTCTCCGGCTGCTTCTTCGGCCGCCCTACTCTGCGTCTTTTCAATGGCTCCTCCATCTGACCCTCTGGCTTCTCCTCTGCCGGCTTTTCCGCCTGGCCTTTCAGCTTCTCCTCTGCCAGCTCCTCCGCCTGGCCTTTCGGTTCCTGCTTTGCCAACTCCTGCCGCATCGGTTCTCTCTCCTGTTTCTCTGCTTCCGGCCCCTTTTTTGTCCGCCGGCGGCTCCCGGACACTTTTTTTCCGCTCTCTGCCGCCTCGGTCCGGTGCTGCTCCTCCCGCAAAAGCTCCTCATCTCGTTTTCGCCATAGCTCCAGCAGCTCCTTTTCCTGAACGCTCTCTTCCTCGGCACTCTTCCTCGCCTCAATGGCATACAGCACCGCAGCCATATGCTCACAATGCCTGCCGCTCTTTGACACCGGACAGTGACAGCTCACCCGGGTGGGCACTCCATCTTTCATTCGGACGGTCACCTCTATTCTCGTTCTTCCCCGCACGGCCGCCTGATACCCCTCCGGCACCTCCTTCAAATCCACCCGTCCGTCCACGCACAGTGTTCTTCCTCTATTCAGTGTATTCTCATCGAATTTATCCTGCCACTCATTCATCCGCTCTCTCCTCCGCCTTACCGCAGCCCCCATCTAACGTATCTCTTCGCCCTCGTATTATCCTTCCGACGCATTCCCTGTCTAACAAATTTCCTCGCCGCCGCATTATTCTTTTGATACATTCCTCTCCCAACGCATTCCTCCATGGCGAAGTTCCCTTCTGCCGTATTCCTCTTCTGACTTATTCCGCTTCCAACGCATTCCGCTTCCAACGCATTCCTCTTCCGACGCATTCCGCTTCTAGCTTATTCCTTTCCCAACACATTCCGCTTCCGACGTATTTCTCTCCTGACTTATTCCTCTTCCAACGCATTCCTCTTCTGACTTATTCCTTTCCGACACATTCCCTTTCTGACTTATTCCGCTTCCGACGTATTTCTCCCCTAGCCAATTCCTCTCCCGACACATTCCTCTTTTGACTTGTTCCTCTCCCAACACATTTCCCTTCTAATGAATTCTTCTCTTGACGAATTCCTCTCCTGGCTAATTTCTCTTCTGCCAAATTTCTCTTTTATTTCTTTTGCATTTGCCTTACTCTATAGAATAATCAAATTCTACGCTCCCGTCAATGTACATTTTCAGGTTCAATAAAACGTACCTGTTTCAGCTCAAAACAAATTGCGTCTCTCCAAATAATCAGATACATTTCTAGTCTCAAAAATGGCACTCCACAATAGTCTCCGTAAAATCCCCAAATTTTCCCGTACCCGAGCGCAAAACGGCCCCGGAGCGCTCCGGGGCCGCCTATTTCTTTTATTTTCTGCGCTCAAACATGACCGCACCGATGAATACCACAACTACCGCAATGATCAGCACGATTGAGATCGGGTCCATCCTGTTCACCTCCCCACACCAGATTTCAGGTATGCGGTGTACCTCATCCGTACACCCGGATGGACCTTACAGACCGTCAGCGCACTGTATGTACCGGATCGTGCCCTCCCGCAGCGGCGGCTTCCACTTTTCACAGCGCCGCAGATAAATTTTGCGAAAGGAGATCGCCAATATCGAAGTCAAAAAAAGATCAAACAAGGCTCTCAGCCGCCTGGGCGCGCCCGCATTTGCTTCAGGGCCGCCCCGGTCCCCGGCCGAAAGGAGCTGCTGCCGGTTCTCCACCCGGCAATCCTCCGGCTCCCCCCGGAGAAGCTGACCCGAAAGCCGCCACCCCCGGTCCGTTCCTTGAAACCGCCGCCCCAAAAGCCGCCACTCCTGATCCGCCATCTGAAGCTGCCGCTCCGAGAACTGCCACTCCCGGCCCGTCCCTTGAATCCGCCACTCCCGCTCCGCCTCCCGAAGCTCCAGCCCATGGGACACCGCATTTTCCGCGGCAAGGACACACTGGAGCAGGGAAAACAGCATGAGGACAGACAGCAGATACAGCCACCGTCTTTGCGACGCCTTCCGCCGGAAACCAGCCACTCCCGCTCTCATGTCCTCACCTCCCCCGCACTCTGTCTGATCTTTTTTATTTTAACCGGACAGGGAAAGAAAAGCAAGCATTTCAACAAAGTTCCCCCGCAAATGCGGCGCCCAGACCCGCCAACAGTCCAAATACAAACCCGGCGTCCGCGCCGGAGCCGTCAAGATATTTTGTACCTCGGAAGCCCCCGCCCGCCTCATACCCGAGATAGACTCTCATATGAAAATTGCAAGAAAAGTGTGGTGATTCATTGCGGAAAGTTTGGCGGAAAAGTGCGGAAAATGATACTATATTGTCAATCAAATTAGGTAAGGCGCCAAAAATAGTTTGAAAACCGAAGTTTTCTCATTAAAATCACTTTCAAGGAGGCATTCACCAATGAAAAAGAAATTATTATCGATCCTGTTGAGCTCTGCCATGCTGGTGCCGATGACTGTTTCCGCGGAGGAAGCGGCAGATACCTCCCTGGCCACCACCGGCGTCACCGGGGCTACCATCGAGCTGGAGTACGGTATCACCGGAGAGCAGATGGATGTATTTATGGGAATCGTGCAGGGATTTACGGATGAGACCGGCATCGGCGTGACCATCACCCAGCCGGGCAACGCCTATGAAAACGCCATGAAGACCCGCATGGCCTCCGGTGATCTGCCGGATATGTGGGTGACCCACGGCTGGAGCGTCATGCGCTACAGTGAGTATATGATGCCTCTGGAGGACCAGGACTGGTACGGCCAGATTAACGAGTCCCTCCTGCCCTCCATCACCGATGAGGACGGGCACATCTATGTACTTCCCATCACGGAGGCCGTATGCGGATTGATTTACAATAAGGACGTGGTGGCCGCCGCCGGCGTGGACGTGACCGCAATCCGCACCTGGGAGGATTTTTCGGCGGCTCTGGAGACCATCAAAACCTCTTTGGAGGACGTGACGCCTCTGTACATGAGCTGCAACGACTCCGCCGTCAACGCCTACACTCTGGAGTGTATGTTCCCCACCTTCTACACCAACTCTGACGTCGCGGAGTCCAAGGCCGACTCCCTGGTGGAGGGCAGCTTTGACTTCACCACCGAGGGGTTGGACGCATACGAGCTGCTGGCCGGCTGGATCGACGCGGGATATTTCAATAAGGATGCCCTGACCGCCGATCTGACCACCGCCCAGAAGGCCCTTGGCAACGGGGAGGCCGCCTTCGTCTTCTATTCCACCGAGTGTATCCCCGCCATGCTGACCTACTGCCCCGACGCGAATATCGGCGTGATGCCGGTGCCGGCCAACGGGGAGGCAGGCTCCTACTTCGGCGTAGGCGAAGGAAACGCCAGCTGCTTTGGTATCTGGAAGGACACCGACTACGAGGAGGAGTGCAAGCAGTTCCTGGAGTACCTGGCCCGGCCGGAAAACGCCGATTTGCTGGCGGCAGAGGTCGACGGCGGAATCCCCTGCCTGTCCACCTCCGAGATCACGGACGCCTATATTTACAACGCCTTTAAGGAGGCTCAGTCCCAGTTTGAGGGAGATTTGGTGTACGACAATTTCTTTGACCGCGCCTACTTCCCCAGCGGTATGTGGAGCGTAATGGATGATTCCATGGACCTCCTCTTCGACGGAAACGCCCAGGACAACATCCTTCCCGCCGCGGAAATGATTCAGACAAACTATGAAGATCTTTTATCCTGACAGGCGCAAGGTATGACTCTAAGGCACAGCCCCGGCTGTGCCTTTCTCTCATCGAAAGAAAGGAAAAATCATGAAAAAAAGAAAACGACGCATGAATCTGTTCTATCTGCCTGCATTGATCATGCTGATCCTCTTCGTGGCCTACCCACTGTGCAACGCCTTCTATATCTCCACCACCAAATGGAATGGATATTCCTCCGTGAAAACCTTTATCGGCCTGCAAAACTATACCCGCATGTTTCAGGATTCCAGCTTTTGGACCTCCTTCTGGAATACCATCCTCTACGGCTTTGGCTCCACCATTCTCCAGCAGATCCTGGGACTTTCTCTGGCCGTCTTCGTAAACTCAAAGTTCCGCACCCGGAATCTCCTCCGCACCGTGGTCTATCTGCCTGCCATGATCTCCGGTCTGATCATGGGCTATATTCTCTACTTCTTCTTTCAGTACAATCACGGCGTGCTCAATGAGATCATCGGCTGGTTCGGCCATGAGCCCATTGACTGGATGGCCAGCGGCACCCGGGCCCGGGTCATCATTGTGCTGGTGAACACTTGGCAGTTCGCCGGACTCAGCATGATCATCTATCTGGCCGGGCTTCAGGGCGTATCCCAGACCTACTACGAGGCGGCCCGGATCGACGGAGCCGGGTCCTGGGCTCTCTTCAAATGGATCACCCTGCCTCTGATCTATCCTTCCATCGTCTCCTCCACCATGTTCAATCTCATCGGAGGCCTGAAGCTTTTCGACGTGATCAAGGCAATGACGGGAGGCGGCCCCGGAAACGCCACCCAATCTCTGTCCACCTACCTGACCCACGAATATTTTGACGCGGAAAAGGCGGGCTACTCCGGCGCCATCGGCGTGTTTATTTTTGCGTTTATCATGCTGGTATCTTATACACTGAACACTTATTTCCGAAAGAAAGGGGATGCGCTGCTTTGAATCAAGAGAGAAAAAAATCCGCCGGCTTATACTGGCGGAAAAACTGGTGGAAGCACCTGATTGAGCTTTTTGTGGCCAGCATTTATCTGCTGCCCTTCTACGTCATCGTTGTGATGTCCTTCAAGGAGATCTCCGACACCTCCTCCCGGCTGTCCCTGCCCTCCTCCATATACTGGGGAAATTTCAAGAGCATACTAATCAACGGCTCCATGGGCCGGGCCCTGGTCAATTCGGCAATCATCACCCTGGCGGTGGTGGCGCTGGAGGTCATCATCGGCTGCATGGCCGCCTATCCCCTGGCCAGAAATCAGAGCCGGCTCAACCGGGGCATCAAAAATATCTTTCTCGGCGTCATGATGATCCCCGGGCTGGCCGTCTTGGTGGGCGTGTACTCCCTTCTGGCTAAGATCGGGGGCATCAATACCTACTGGGGGATGGTGCTGGCCAGCGTGGGCTTCGGTCTGCCCATGTCCATCTACATGTACTCCAACTTTATCTCCTCCATACCAAACTCCCTGGACGAGGCGGCGGCCATCGACGGGGCCGGAAATCTCCAGACCTTTTTTCAGGTACTGCTGCCCCAGCTCAAGCCGGTGACCGTGACGGTGATCATTCTCCAGGGCGTGGGGATCTGGAATGAATACATGTACAGCCTCTACATCCTGCAAAAATCCAGCATGTTCACCGCCACCTTGCAGATCAGCTCCTATTTTTCCGCCGCGAAGCAGGATTACGGCGGAGCCGCGGCGGCCGCGGTGGTGGCCATGGTGCCCATCGTGGTGCTCTATCTGTTTCTGCAAAAATATTTTATTCAGGGTGTGGTGGACAGCGCCGTAAAGGAATAATTTACCCCCCCCAGACCGTCCGAAAACTTTGATTTTCTACGGTCCTGTGCCTTTTTTAGCATCAAAAAATGCCAGATAGATTCTTTTTGAATCAATCTGACCTCAACAACTGAATAAAGTATATAAACCCCCATGTCCGCACGCTTGACACCACCATAAATGAAACTATGCAGA